>JBNKDX010000017.1:0-13527 GCA_050288485.1 Rhodomicrobiaceae bacterium
GAGGTAGAGCTTGCCGTGGAAGTCTTCGGGATAGTAGGACTTCTTGTAGCGTTCGGGATCGCCCCAGATGGTGCGGATCATCGACGGCCAGGGCTTCTTGACGACCAGGAAACCGCCCTTGCCCCACTCGACGTCATGGCCGGTCTCGTCGACGATGGCGGCCATGATGCCCGGGAACGGCAGGGTGCACGAGCCCGGCACCAGCGGCGTCACGCCCGGCAACGGGGTGATCATGTGGCCGCCGGTCTCGGTCTGCCACCAGGTATCGACGATCGGGCAGCGGCCGCCGCCGATATTGTTGTGGTACCACATCCAGGCTTCCGGATTGATCGGCTCGCCGACGGTGCCCAGCAATTTCAGAGACTTGCGGCTGGTCTTCTTTACATGATCGTCGCCCGCTCCCATCAGCGCGCGGATGGCGGTCGGCGCGGTGTAGAAGATGTTGACGTTGTGCTTGTCTACGACGTCCCAGAAGCGCGATGCCGACGGGTAGTTCGGCACGCCCTCGAAAATCAGCGAGGTGGCGCCGTTCGCGAGCGGCCCGTAGACGATGTAGCTGTGCCCCGTGACCCAGCCGACGTCCGCCGTGCACCAGAAGACATCCCCTTCCTTGTAGTCGAAGATGTATTGGTGCGTCATCGAGACGTAGACCAGATAGCCGCCGGTGGTGTGCAGCACGCCTTTGGGCTTGCCGGTCGAGCCGGAGGTGTAGAGGATGAACAGCGGATCTTCCGCGCTCATTTCCTCGGGCGGACAATCGGCGGAGACGGTGGCGGCTTCTTCGTCGTACCAATAATCGCGGCCCGGCTTCCAGCCGACTTCGCCGTTGGTTCGCTTGATGACGAGGACCTTCTCGACCGTCGGACACTTCTCGACCGCCTGATCGGTGTTGGCCTTCAGCGGGATCTTGCGGTTGCCGCGCACGCCTTCATCCGCGGTGATCACGATGTTCGAATCGCAGTCCTGGATGCGCCCGGCGAGGCTGTCCGGCGAGAAGCCGCCAAACACCACCGAGTGAATGGCGCCGATGCGCGCGCAGGCCAGCATGGCGCAGGCCGCTTCGGGGATCATCGGCATGTAAATGGTGATGCGGTCGCCTTTCTTCGCGCCGAGCTTCTTCAGCACGTTGGCGAAGCGGCAGACCTTTTCGTGAAGCTGCGCGTAGGTGATCTTGACGTCCATGGACGGATCGTCGCCTTCCCAGATCAGGGCGACCTGGTTGGCGCGCTTCGGAAGGTGACGGTCCACGCAGTTGGCGCACACATTCAGCGTGCCGTCCTCGTACCATTTGATCGAGACGTCGCCCGGCGCGTAGGAGGTATTCTTGACCTTCGTATACGGCTTGATCCAGTCGATCCGCTTGCCGTGCTCGCCCCAGAAGGCGTCCGGATCGTTGACGCTCGCCTGATACATCTCGTCGTATTTGGCGGCGTCAACGTAAGCTGAACTCGCCCAAGCACTAGGCACCGAATAGACTTTCTCGTCGGCCATGCCATCCTCCCGTGTTTTCCCGACGGCGCAAATTGGTGGCATTATGTCCGCCCCTCCCGCATCCCGCAACCTGACCTTGGTCGATAATGGTGCAGGATCGGGTGTTTACACCGCGAAAGACTGCGGATAGCGCCGCACGGGAGGCTTTTGCGGCGGCGGCGGGGGAGATTCTTTACGGAATAACCCCGGCTTACGGGCGCGGGGTGCGGCAATTCGCTCAGCTTTCACCACGGTCCGGATCGCCGAGACCGTAGCGCTTCATCTTGTCGTAGAGCGTCTTGCGTGAAATCCCCAGCGCCTCGTAAGCGGCTTTCAGGCTGTGCCCGGTGCGTTCGAGCGTCTCGGCGATGATCTGGCGTTCCACCGCGGCGAGTTGCTCGGCAAGCGGCATCGGCAGGCCATCGCCGCCGGCCGCGGACCGGGTGCGCCCGTCGATTTCCAGGCCTAGCCCGAGTGCGAACCGCATCGCGGTGTTCTGCAGCTCGCGGACATTGCCCGGCCAGGGATGCGTCAGAAGCTCGGCGGTCAGCCCCGCCGTCAGAGGCGGCGGCGCCTGCTTGAAGCGCTGCGCCGCGGCGTTGACGAAGTGCTGGAACAGCGCGGGGATATCCTCGCGCCGCTCGCGCAAAGGCGGAATGCTGAGCGTCAGCACGTTCAGCCGGTAATAGAGGTCTTCGCGGAAAGCGCCGGCGCTGGACGCTTGGCGTAAATCCTCCTTCGTCGCCGAGATCACGCGCACGTCGATCTGCTGCTCGGTATTCGAACCGAGCCGGACGACGACGCGGTCCTGCAGCACGCGCAGCAGCTTGATCTGCAGATTGAGCGGCATGCTCTCGATCTCGTCGAGGAACAGCGTACCGCCGTGGGCGTATTCGAGCTTGCCTACACGCGCCTTGGTCGCGCCCGTGAACGCGCCCGCTTCGTGGCCGAAAAGCTCGCTCTCGATCACCGTCTCCGGCAGCGCGCCGCAATTGAGCGGCACGAAACGCCCGTTCGCCCTGGGACTGTGGTCATGCAGGCTGCGCGCCACCAGCTCCTTTCCGGTCCCAGTCTCGCCGAGAACGAGCACGTCGGCGTCGCTGGCGGCGAAGGCCAGCACCTGATCGCGCAGCCGCTGGATTGCGGCGGTCTTGCCGATGATGGTCCGCTCCAGGCCGGATTTGTTGGAGAGCGCGGCGCGTAGCGACCTGTTTTCGATGACCAGCCGCCGCTTTTCCGCCGCGCGCGAAGCGGCGTCGGCAAGCACTTCCGCCGCGAACGGCTTTTCGATGAAGTCGTAGGCGCCCGAGCGCATCGCCGCCACGGCCATGGGGATATCGCCGTGGCCGGTTACCAGGATGAAGGGGATTTCCGGGTCGATTTCAAGCACACGCGCCATCAGCTCCAGGCCGGACATGCGCGGCATCTTGATGTCGGAAATCACGATGCCCGGCCAGTTCTGGCCGACACGGGTGAGCGCTTCCTCGGCGTCGGCCAGCCCCGTGACGCTGAAACCGGCGATCTCCAGGCCCTGGACGGTCGCGGCCCGCAGATGCGGCTCGTCTTCGACGAAGATGATTTCCACGGTCATGCGGCTGCCTCGGAGCCCGCTTTAGCGGCCACGAGCCGCAGTTCGAAAACCGCGCCGCCGTCCTCGTGATTGCGCGCTTCGATGCAGCCGCGGAACTGCTTGATGATGCCATAGGTAATGGAGAGCCCGAGGCCGAGGCCGTCGCCGACCTCTTTGGTGGTGAAGAACGGATCGAACACGTTGCCGAGTACGCCGGTCTCCATTCCCTTGCCAGTGTCGCGCACGGTGATGTGGACCGCCTCGCCCTCGCGGCGCATGCGGACGTGCAGCTCACGGCGCGGCGCCTGCTTCATGGCGTCGATGGCGTTCGAGAATAGGTTGACGAACACCTGCTGCAGGCGCACGTCGCCCCCCGTGACGAAGATTTCCTCATCCGGAAGATCGAGATGGACGCTGACGGCGGCAGCAGCCAGACGCGCCGTGAGGAGCGCGACGGCTTGGTGGATAGCCCGCCCGGCCGCCGCCGGATGCAGCGCCACGGGCTCCTTGCGCGCGTAGGTGCGCAGATGGCGGATGATATGCGCCATGCGCTCGGTCAGCTCGGCAATGGCGGCGAGATTGCCTTTTACGGTGTCGTGCCGCCCGCGTTTGAGGAAAACCTGGCCGTTTTCCGCGTATGACCGGATCGCCGCGAGCGGCTGATTGAGTTCATGGCTGAGACCGGCCGACATCTGCCCGAGCGCGGCCAGCTTGCCCGCATGCACCAGTTCCGACTGCGTCCGCAACAGCTCCGCCTCTGCGCGCCGCCGCTCCGCCACCTCGTCGCGAAGCGCCGTGTTGGCATTCGTCAAATCCTCGGTGCGTTCGGCGACTCGGGCCTCCAGCTCGGCGCGGATGCTCTCCTGAAGCGCGAGGCGGTTTCTGAGACGCCTGCGCCGCTCCAGGAAATTGGCCGCGGCAAGCAGCAACGCCATCATGGTGACAAGGAACAGGGCGCACACCGCGTTGACGTAGGACGAAATCGACCCGGTGCGGGCGAGGATCTGGACGGTCCAGCCCGCTTCCGGCATGGCGATCTCCTGAACGAGGAAATCCGTCGTTGGGGCGGAGCGCCTGGACTTCGTGCTGCGGTCCGAAATCGAGACGATGTTTCCGATGTCCGCGCCAGCGGAAGGCGTCACCGATCTGAGCGGCGTCAGTTCGTGGCCGTCATAGCGGTGATCCTCCTCGATACGCCGCGCGGCTTCGGGCGAAATCGGCCGGACCGTTCGCAGAATCCAGTCCGGATTGCTGCTCATGAAGATGACGCCGTCCTTGTCGAGAACCCGGATCTCGTATTCCGCCGTCCGCCACGCCTTTTCCATTTTCGCGACGCCGAGCTTGGCGACGGCGACCCCCACAATCCGGCCGCCGTCCGCCACCGAATGAGCGAAATAGTAGCCGCGCTCTTTGGAGGTGGTGCCGAGCGCGAAATAGCGGCCCTGCCCAACCCTCATCGCGTCGCGAAAATAGGGCCGGTAGCTGAAATTGTGGCCGAGAAAACTGTGTGGCAGCGCCGAATTGCTCGTGGCGACCGTGGTTCCCCTGGCGTTCATCACATAGATGTCAAGCGCCCCAGTAACACTGCAAAGATGGGCGAGCTTCGCATTGAGGCGGCGGATGTCCATGGCGCTGGCGCCGCCGGTGAGCACGCGCACGAAGGCCGGATTGTGCGCCAGGAGCGAGGGCGTGCTCTCATGCTTGGCGAGGCCGCCACGCAGATTTTCGGTGACCAGCTTCAGGACGTGCTGGCTCCGTTCCTTCAATTCGAAAAGCGCGCGCGTCTCCGCCCACCGCGAAATCGGCCACAGCGCCAGGACGCACCCGGCGGCGGCGGCCGTCAGCGCGAGCAGTCTGCGACGGTACCCATTACGTTCACCCGCCATGACAGGCACGGCGAAACCTCCCCCATTTTTCCTCATGTTGGGCCAACGCGCTCAGGCGTGCAAGGGAAGAGTCGGTTGGCGCTTAGCGGCGGGCGTCCGGCCTGCGGGGCGCGTCGAGGGAAACCATCACAGGTTGTACACATCGCCCTATACGCGCGAATGCTTATGTTCTCGTTTTGTGCCAAATTTTAGTTGACGGCGGGATCGTTCCATTCTAGAACGGACACAGAACGACGACGCAGTCTGATCCTGTAATCGTCAGCGTTCGAAGTGCCCCGGAGCGGCGCCGCAAGCCGCCCTGGGATTGATGAGAGCAGGCGGGTCGCTTACCCCCGCATAAAGCTGACGCGCAGCCTGGTGATGCGTTCTGCGCAATGAGCTTTCGCCCGAAGGCCGCTCCCCCCCTCGGCGGCCGGGCAATCCCCCCGCGCCCGCCTGCTCTTTTTTCCTTCCCGCCGCGGAGCCGAAGATGGGACCGGACGGCCTATTCAGCCTTGCGCCCCCGCGTTCGCGTCCGGCCAGCGGGCTTCTCAAGTGGCGGGCACAAGAAGATCGGACGCTCGTAGCGGATGGGGCGCATCGTTATGAAGGCCTCGGGGCGGCTGCGAAAAGAAGTGTTGTCCACCGCCATCCATGAGCCGGTCGCAATACCGACATGGCGGAAACTGACCTTGCCGTCCCGCCGCCGGTGGTCGCCGATCCGCGCGCGCGCGCCTTTCCACCGCGAATTCCAGGCGACGATGCAGCCCGCCGTCTGCCTATCCGACAGCCGCCAGCCCGACGCGCGGGCCATGTCGAAAATCGCCTTGGCGTTCGCCGTGTATTTCGCCCAGCGGCAGCCCGCCCGTTTCAGGATCGCGTAGACGACGAGCGCACACGAATTATAGCCGGGCATCTTCCACACGCGCGTCGCCGATGTGTGCGTCTCGACGCCGTAGAGGAGGCCCTTCCGGTCTATCTGGAAAACCGCCGGCGCCTTCACGGCATAATAGGTGATGGCTTCCGGGGAACAGTCCGCAGCCGGTTCGTTCTGCGCCGCGCCCCCCTCCTTCTGCGCCACGGCGGCTCCCGCGAAGGCCCGGCCGGAAGGCTGCCGCCATCGCCCGTCTGGCCCGATCGAGACGAAATCGCCCTTGTAGTTGGGCAGCGGAGACGCGTCCACCTGCGCGGGGAGGTCTTTCAGCGCGCGGCGCGCCTCCCGTTCCGGCGACAGGGCCTCGCCTCCGCCCGTCAGCACGACGAGTCCGGCGCAGCTGAGAGCCGCCACCGCCGCCGCTCTGCCCGGCTTCCGCACCATCCGCCCAGCCGAAAAACTGTTCATTGCCCGCATCCTCCGCTCTGCGCCGGGAGGATAATGCGCCCGACGCGGTCACGGCAAGCGATATCCCCCCGCGCGCTGCGGCGCCGGCACACCCGTCTGCACAGGCTTTCCACAAGCATGAGCGGCGTCAGCGCCACGCAAGCTTGCTGGCCAACGCTTGTAGCCAGTGGCGTTTTATCCCCGCGTGCTCGCATGCCTGTAAACTCCTCCGCAAGTCACGAGAAGCGCGTGCGAAACCGGAAGTCTTGTTCTTGCTTGTTTGCATATTGCAGTGGCGATTATTTGGACGGGTGTGATGATTGTTGTTGGTGACCAGCTCGGCCTTGTTTTTCTACTTCTGGCAGGTTGCGTGTCGGGCTTTGCTTCGGGACTCCTCGGCGTCGGCGGCGGCACGGTCATCGTCCCCGCGCTCATCCTCGGGCTGCCCCTTATGGGCGTTACCGGACCTGAGATCCCGAAAATCGCCATGGCCACGTCGCTGGCCCTTATCGTCCCTACCTCCATCGCCAGCACACAGGCGCACGCCGCCAGGGCCGCCATCGACTGGCCGCTGTTCCTGCTCCTTACGCCGAGCCTCGTTGCCGGTGCGTTCGCGGCAACGGCCTTTGCCGCAGGCTTCAACGTTCACGTACTCACGCTCGTCTTCGTGGCTTTCGCGCTGTTCACGGCCTGGGGCCTGATGCGCCGCGATTGCGTGAAGCCGGTCGAGGCGCGGGGGGAAGCGCGGCGCCCCTGCCTGTTCGCCGTCGCCGTGAAAGGCATGACCGGCGGCGCCTTCTCAGCCGTCATGGGGATCGGCGGCGCCTTCTTCACCGTCCCCATCCTGGCGCGGTTCGTCGCCATGCCGCGCGCCATCGGCACGGCTTCGGCGCTCGCCCTGCCCATGGCCATCGCCGGAGCGGGGGGATATCTTCTGGCGGGCAAACCGGCGGGTTGCGAGGCGGGCTGCGCGGGCTACATCTTTTTCCCAGCCGTGATGCTGACGGGAATGAGCGCCGTGCTGGCCGCGCCCTTCGGCGCGTGGCTGGCCCATGTCATGCCGGTCGTGACGCTGCGCCGCGTGTTCGCGCTGTTTCTGATTTTCGCCGCGGCGAACCTCGCCTTCAAGACACTGTCGCTTTCGGCCATGACCACCGAAGCAACCCGCCTCATTGCCGCCGCCGGGCGCTACGTTCAACCGCGATGCCCGCTCGCCCGGGCGTCCCACGCATTCCCCCTGCGGCCCGAAGACGCGCCGGTCTTCCTTGCCGCGTTGTTCGGCCCGCGACGCGCCTATCTGCCCCTTCTGCGCGGGGAGCAACCCGCCACTCCGTCTCTGCGGCCCCTCATCCTGCCGACGGCGCCGGATCCGCTGTCCTGGTAGACGTTGACCGTGGAGAACGCGGCACGCCTCTGCCCGTTCAAAGGCTGTTCAGCCGACTCCTGGCAATCAGGTCTTGCAACCCCTTCAATTTTATTAAAGCATGCCCGCTCATTGCAGCGTGCTCGAAGTTTTCCCGGGAGCGACGCTCCGGGACCTGTCATGGGAGGACAAACCGATGCAGCAAGCCCACGCACAGTCTCAGCCGAGTCAGGTCAGTAAATTCTGGCGGCCCGCCGCGCTCGGCGCTGGCGTCCTGTTTCTCGCCAACATCTACCAGCCCCTGGCAGACCTGTATAAGACGCTCTTCAACCCCGCCTGGGGCGAGGTCGAATCCGTGGCGATCGCCAAACAGCAGCAGCGCCTGCAGCAGAAGAATCTCGTCTGCTTCATCAACATGACGCGGCGCGCGGTGCGGACCGCAAGCGGCTCGCTGCGCTACGGCACCTGCCCGAACGCCGACGTGCTCGTCGAAGTGTATCCCGACAGCAAGCCCGCCTTCATGCAGTGGCTGACGCCGGAAAACCTGCGGGACGGCGCGAATGCGACCAAGACGTCAGGCTGGTTCACCAGCGCCTTCGCCGCCACGGCCCTGCCGCAGATCGGGACGAATGGCGGCAGCGCCATGCAGCAGGCCCAGCTCACCGAGACGAAGACGCTTTGCGCGAACTGGCACAAGATGTACCCGAAGGAAAAGATGGTGCGCGTCACCAGCGAGGGTAGCCAATGCTACCGTGAACTGATCAATGTGCTGTCCGGACGGGTGGAGGTCCGCGAGGTGGTGCCGTGCGAGACGAAATGCCCGTGAGAGCAGGCGCTGCCGTTCTCACCGCGCGAGTGGCATGAGCGTCGCTACAGCCAGTCTTGCAGGATGGCGATGAGCGGGATGTCGGCTGGAACCAGCGGATAGGTGTTCAGCCGGTTGGCGCGCACCCAGGCCAGTTCCTGCCCCTCGTGCGGCGTGATCGTGCCCTCCCAGCGCCGCGCGACGTAGAGCGGCATCAGCAGGTGGAACCACTCGTAGGTGTGGCTGGCGAAGGTGAGCGGCGCGAGGCATTTGCCCTTCAGCGAGATGCCGAGTTCCTCGCGGATTTCCCGGATGAGCGCGGCCTCCGGCGTCTCGCCCGGCTCCAGCTTGCCGCCCGGAAACTCCCAAAGCCCGCCCTGAAGCTTATCCGCAGGGCGACGTGAGATCAGCACGCGGTTGTCGGCGTCGATAAGCGCGACCGCGGCGACGATCAGGAGTTCCTTCTTCGGCACCATCAGCTCCGGTAATCGGCATTGATGTCGATATAGCCGTGCGTCAGGTCGCACGTCCACACGCGCGCGCGGCCCGGTCCCCCCGTCCCCACATCGGTGCGTATGACGATCTCGCGGCTCCGAACATGGCCGGTCGCCGCCTCCTCGCTGTAATCCGGCGCACGCAAACCGTCCCTGGCCACCTGCACATCGCCGAACCAGATCGCCAGCCGGTCGCGGTCCGCCGCCTCGCCCGCCTTGCCGACGGCCATCACCACACGGCCCCAATTGGCGTCGCCGCCCGCGATCGCGGTCTTCACCAGCGGGGAATTGGCGATGGCCAGCGCGATGCGCTTGGCCGCCGCGTCGTTCTCGGCGCCTTCCACATCAATGGTGACGAATTTGGAGAGCCCCTCGCCGTCCTTCACCACCTGCAGGGCCAAATCCTCCATCAGCGCTCGCAGCGCGCGGGAGAAGTCGTCCAGCGCGGGATCGTCCGCACTGCTGACCAGCGGCGCACCACGCTTCGCCGCCGTGCCGGTCGCGAACAGGAGGAGCGTGTCGCTGGTGGAGGTGTCGCTGTCCACGGTGACGGCGTTGAAGGTCGTCTCGACATGGCGGCGCAGCAGCGCCTGTAGCACAGGAGCGGCGACGGGCGCGTCGGTGAACAGGAAGGACAGCATCGTCGCCATGTCCGGCGCGATCATGCCCGCGCCCTTGGCGACGCCGTTGAGCGTCACCGGGACACCGCCGAGCATCGCGGTACGCGTTGCGAGCTTGGGGTAGGTGTCCGTGGTCATGATGGTGCGGGCGGCGTCCTCGAAGGCGTCTTCGACGGCATCGACCGCGAGCCTTTCGAGCACGCCCTCGAATTTAGCGGCGTCCAGCGGTTCGCCGATGACGCCCGTGGAGGCCACGAACACGGCTTCGGGCCCGCACCCCGCGGCGCGGGCGGCCATGCGCACGGTCGCTTCCACCGCCTCGCGGCCGCGATAGCCGGTGAACGCATTGGCATTGCCGGAATTGACCACCAGCGCCCGCGCGGTTCCATGGGCAAGCTGCGCGCGGCACCAGTCCACCGGCGCCGACGCCGTCTTCGATCGCGTCAGTACGCCAGCGGCCCGCGTTCCTTCGGGCATGAGGACGAGCAGCACATCCTTGCGGCCCTTGTAGCGGATGCCAGCCTCGGCGGCAGCGAGGCGCACGCCTTCGAGCGGCGGCAATTTCACAAGCGCTTGCGGCGCGAATGGTGACGGCTTCACGCGGCCTCCAGGGGAACGGGCCGATTGCGGCGGATTAGGGTTGGAGCTGATATCCGGCGCGAAACCGGGGTTATCCTCCCCGGCCCGGCATATCTCGCCGGATTAGGAATGAAGATCGCGCGACGGTCAAGCCGCAATTGCGCGGCGCGTTTGAGCGGGAACGGCGCTTCCCCGCAGCGCCATCCGCCGGTCAGGCGAGTTTGAGCCCGACAATTCCCGCGACGATCAAACCGGCCGAAGCGATCCGGATGGCCGATGCCGCATCGCCAAACAGCGCAATCCCGACAGTAAATGCGCCGACAGCGCCGATGCCGGTCCAGACGGCATAGGCCGTGCCCATCGGGATCTCACGCTGCGCCAGGAGCAGAAGGACGCCGCTGACCGTCATGCACAGGACGGCGAAGGCGATCCAGAGCAGACGCGCCAGGGATTCGGTTCCGCCCAGTTTGAGCCCGATCGGCCAGCCGATTTCGCAAAGTCCGGCAAGAACGAGATAGAGCCACGCCACCGTTCATCTCCGAAGCGTTGTCCGGCCGCGATATTGCTTGCTCGCGCCGAAAGGACCGTTCTGCCTTGCCGCCGCACTGCGAAGAAGATCACTCGCCTGGGGCAGCGCCTCGCTGAAGGCCCGGCTCCATCGCTTGCTCTGGAGCTTTCAGACCGGCGGCCACACTGCGCGAAGCGAGCCCGGTCAACGATATCGCCATGCCCGTGAAAACCAGATAGACGCCCAGCAACAGGCCGACGATCGCGACCGCCGCTTCCGGCCATGTCAGATAGATCATATAGGCGAGAGCGAGGTCGATAAGGCCGGAAAACAGCAGCAGGCCCCAGTTGTGAACGCGCTTGCGAAAGTCGATGGCAGTGAGAATTGACGCAATGCCTTCAACGATGAACATGATCATAAGCACGACCGCGAGACTGAGCATTCCGCGGATCGGATCGATGATCAGCATCAGGCCGAGAATGATGGCGAGAGCTGCAGTGACCGCCGACCACCAGAACCCGGGGGCGTGCCGTTTGGAAATGAGAGCGACGGCTCGGAAGCCGCCGCCGATCAACAGAAGCCAGCCGGCGAACAGCGTGATGACCAGGCTGGTGACGACAGGCGCGACGATGGCGACGACGCCCAATATCACCAGGACGGCGCCCTCGGCGACGCAAATCGTCGACAAATCGGGCATTTTGGCGGCTTCCTGGCTGCGTGGCTTGCCGGACTCCGAGGCGATTGACGGTTGGCTCATTGGCCCGCTCCATTATGTGTGTGAGTGCAAATGGTTAGCAGAGCGGGATTAATATGCCGTGTTCATCCGGCAGGGGCGTCGCTGCGATGCCGCCAGCCGTCTGCCGGGCAACCAGTGAAAGTCCGCCTATATCGTGTCAGCGTGGACGGGGGGCGAGCCCGCCCGCTTCGACGATGAACGCGCAAACGCGCTCCACGCCTTCGCCGGTCTTCAAATTCGTGAACACGAACGGCTTCGCCCCGCGCATTCGCCGCGTATCCGCCTCCATGACGGCGAGGTCGGCGCCCACGAGTGGGGCGAGGTCGATTTTGTTGATGACCAGGAGATCCGAGCGCGTGATGCCCGGACCGCCTTTGCGCGGGATTTTCTCGCCGGCCGCCACGTCGATGACATAGATGGTCAGGTCCGCCAGTTCCGGCGAGAAGGTCGCGGCCAGATTGTCGCCGCCCGACTCGACCAGGCACAGCTCGGCGTTGGGGAAGCGCGCCCTCATCTCGGCCAGCGCTGCGAGATTGATCGAGGCGTCCTCGCGGATGGCGGTGTGGGGGCAGCCGCCGGTCTCTACGCCCATGATACGCTCGGGCGGCAGCGCGCCCGCGCGGGTGAGGATGAGTTGGTCCTCTTTGGTATAGATGTCGTTGGTGATGACGAACAGGTCGTAAACGTCGCGCAAACGCTTGCAAAGCGCCTCGGCGAGCGCCGTCTTGCCCGAGCCGACCGGCCCGCCGATGCCTACGCGCAAAGGGCCATGATGGTGTGTATGCGATGAACTCAAGAGCGGAACAGCCTCGTATGTTGCGTTTCGTGCTGGATGGAGAGGATGTCGGCCATAAACGCCGCCGAGCCGATATCGTCAAGTGAAGCGGTGCAGGCTTCCCGCGCGGTATCGATGACGGCCGCTTCGAGAGCGGCGACGGCAAGCTGGCCGTCGGTCTGGCCGAGCGGAACGAGACGCACGCCCGCGCTGACGAGATTGGCGGCCCACGCCTGGAGAAAGGACGGCGCGGCGAGAGCGAGCGGGATGCCGTGCACTGCGCTGGCGGCGCCGGTGACGACGGGCAGGGCAGGGGGGATGGCGGGCGGTGCGTCTGCTAAACCGCCTGCAAACGCATCGAGGAACGCGTGCGGCCATGCCTTGCGCAGCGTGGCCAGGAACGCTTGCCCCTGCGCCGCGCTTTCCAGCGCGAATTCCGCGGTCGAACGCATCGCCGCCGCGAGTTCCGCCACGGCGATCAGTTCGGATAAGTTGCGCGCCTCCGCCGCCCGCCAGGCCGCCGCGAAGAAGATCCCGTCCACGCGTCCGGCGCCGTACCGCAGGTCGGCCTCCAGCCAGTCCACGAGGTTTGTGCGGCCGGTGACCCAGCCCGCCTCGACGGCTCGCTCCAAGGCGTGGCTGTAGGCGTACGCGCCGACGGGAAAGGCGGGTGACAGCCAGTTTTGCAGCCGGAGCAGGGCAGGGGTGTCAATGGTCGTGGTCATGCCCGTGGGTGTGGCCATGCCCATGGGGATGGCTGCCGCCTGCCGGTCCGCCATAGGCGCCGCCTTCCGGCTGGAACGGAGCTTCGACCGCCTCGACGCCGCCGCCAAGTCCGCGCAGCATCGCCTCGATGACGTGATCGGGGCGTAGGCGTATCGCACCGTCGCGGATCTCGGCGGCCAGATGCCGGTTGCCGATGTGCCAAGCGATGCGTGCGAGCGAAGAAGCGTTGTCGCAGCGCACTTCGATGAGCGCTTCGGGCGCCGCCACGACGCGCAGCCAGCGGCCGTCATCGAGGCACAGGCCGTCGCCATCGGCCATCGCCACGGCCTGTGGCAGGTCGAGCAGCACGTCTTCGCCTGCGTCAGTGGTCAGGCGGATACGGCGGCGGTGGCGGGTTTCATAGTCGAGGACCAGGGTTCCGGCGGCATCGGCTTCGGGCCAATGCGCGGCGGAGCGATGTTCGATGGCGCGGTTCATGCCGGCGTCTTCCGCCAGGCGCGGCGGCTATCGCACGCCGGGCGCTCACTCATCACCCAGCCCCACTGCAACGAAATTCAACTCGCCGTGGCCATCCGAAAGCATAAGGAGGGCGGTCCTGCGCTTCAGCTTGCGCAGTTGATCGAGCCGCGCCGTCAGTTCGCCGGGCGAGCGCACCCTCTCATGCGTCACTTCCACGATGACGTTTCCGGTCCGCA
>JBNKDX010000018.1:0-13212 GCA_050288485.1 Rhodomicrobiaceae bacterium
ATCCTGTCCGCCTGCAAGGCGGCCGAGGCGGAGGTCATAGTCACCGCACGCGGCTTCATCGAAAAGGCCAAGCTTGGAGCGCTCGTCGCACAGCTCGAACAGACGGTGAAAATCGTCTATTTGGAGGATATCCGCGCGACCGTGGCGTTCGCGGACAAGATCAGGGGCGTGCGCCAGGCGAAGAAGCCGCTCGTGCGCCGCATGGCCGACGATCCTGCGGCGATCCTGTTCACATCGGGCTCGGAGGGTGCGCCGAAGGGCGTCATGCTCTCCCACCGCAACATGCTGGCGAACGCCGCCCAGGCCGCCGCGCGCATCGACTTCGGCCGTACGGACAAGGTGTTCAACGTGCTGCCCGTCTTTCACTCCTTCGGGCTGACGGTCGGCCTCGTGCTGCCGCTGGTCTCGGGCGTGCGGCTGTTCCTCTATCCCTCGCCGCTGCATTACCGCATCGTGCCGGAGCTGGTTTATGGCGTGAACGCGACCATCATGTTCGGCACGGACACGTTCCTCGCCGGTTATGCCCGCGCTGCGCACCCCTACGACTTCCGCTCGCTGCGCTACATCCTCGCGGGCGCGGAGGCGGTGAAGGAGTCGACGCGGCGGACCTACCTGGAGAAGTTCGGTTTGCGCATCCTCGAAGGCTACGGCGTTACCGAGACGGCGCCGGTGCTCGCGCTCAACACGCCGATGTTCAACCGTTTCGGCACGGTGGGGCGGCTCATGCCCGGCATGACGGCGCGGTTGGATCCGGCGCCGGGCGTGGCGGAGGGCGGGCGGCTGTCCGTCTGCGGGCCGAACGTCATGCTCGGCTATCTCAAGGCCGACAATCCCGGCGTGATCGAGCCGCCCACGGATGGCTGGCACGACACCGGCGACATCGTGACCATCGACGCCGACGGCTTCATCACCATCAAGGGCCGCGCCAAGCGCTTCGCCAAGATCGGCGGCGAAATGATCTCGCTGGCCGCCGTGGAGACGCTCGCGGCGGAGCTGTGGCCGGGCGCGCTTTCGGCGGTGGTGAACGTGCCCGATGCACGCAAGGGCGAGAAGCTGGTGCTGGTCACGCAAAGGCGCGACGCGACGAGGGCCGCATTCCAGGCCTTCGCCAAGGCGCACGGCGCGTCCGACCTCATGATCCCGGCGGAGGTGATCGTCGAGCACAAGATGCCGCTCCTGGGCTCGGGCAAGATCGATTATACGGGCGTCGCGCGGCTGGTGCAGGAGCGCAAGGGCGAGGTGCGGCAGCCGTCCGCTCCGGCGGCTTCCGCGGAGTGATCGGGCCGGTGCGCTCAGGGAACGAGCCTCCGGCGGCCGGTCCTGGCGGCATGTCCGGTCCGCGCGCTTTCCGCCGTCGCCTGTGGTATTACCGGCAAGTGAACAAGGAGCGGCGTTACCCGTGGGCAAATTGGCAGCCATCATCGTCGGCGGTGGCATATTCGGATTGTGGCAGGCCTTCGAGCTGGCGCGGCGCGGCCATAAGGTGACCCTCCGCGAGGCGATGCCCGAAGCGGAAACGGGCGCCGCCAGCCGGTTTGCGGGCGGCATGCTCGCGCCCGAATGCGAAGCCGAGGCTGCGCCGCCGATCGTGCGCGAACTGGGATTGACCAGCCTCAGGATGTGGCGCGAGGCGTACCCGGCCGTCACCACGCTGGGCACGCTGGTCGTCGCGGGCGCGCGCGATCTGGCGGAATTGCAGCGTTTCGGCCGGATGACGCAGGGGCACAACGCGGTTACCGCCGACGACGTGGCGGCGCTTGAGCCAGAACTGGCGGGACGCTATGCCCGGGGCCTTCATTACCCGGACGAGGCGCATCTGGTGCCCCGGGACGCGCTTGCTTTCCTCGCGGGCGAGCTGCGCCGCCTCGGCGCGACGCTGCAATTCGGCCAGCCGGCGCCCGAACCTCTCTGGATGGCCGCGGCTGCTGGCGAAGCCGTGATCGACTGCCGGGGCATCGCGGCGCGCGAGCAGTTGCCCGAGCTTCGCGGCGTCCGCGGCGAGATGGCCATCGTGAGAGCGTCGGACGTGGCGCTGTCACGGCCCGTCCGCCTGCTGCATCCGCGCTTTCCCCTCTATATCGTGCCCTGGGGCGACAGCTTATACATGATCGGCGCCACGACCATAGAGAGCGACAGCGCAGACGATGTCACCGTGAGGTCGGCGCTCGATCTGCTGGCCACCGCGTATGCGCTCAACCCAGCCTTCGGCGAGGCGCGCATCGTCGAACTGGCCGCCGGCGTCAGGCCCGCATTCCCCGACAACGTGCCGAAGATCATTCCCGATGGCCGGAAGATCATCGTGAACGGCGCTTACCGCCACGGCTTCCTGACGGCGCCGGCGATGGCCGCACTCGTCTGCGACTACCTGGAGGAGAGCAGGGCGCACCCCGAGATATTCGTGCCACAAACGCTTGCCAGACAGGACGGATACGCTTAAAAAAAGACGATGTCTGACGATGTCTCCGTTCGGCGAAAGCGTATTTTCGGCATTGGGGGAAGCATGCACGATCAGCACGAGGATGCAGCGCCCGCCCCGAAATCCTGGCTCGTGGCCAGCTGTCATGTAAACCAGGAAGGCGTGGCGCTGAGGAACCTGGCCCGGCAGCACTACGACGCCTACTGCCCGATGCTTCTCAAGCAGCGCTCGCATGCGCGCCGCGTCGAGCAGGTGCGCAGACCGCTGTTTCCCGGTTATCTCTTCATTCGTCTCGATCCGGGCCGTGAACGCTGGCGGCCGATCCAGTCCACGACGGGCATAAGGTCGCTCGTTCGCTTCGGGGAAAACCTCGGAACGATCGCCGATGACTTCATCGCCAGTCTCCGCATGCGCGAAAAAGGCGGAGTCGTTGTTCTGCCCGAGACGCCCTACAAGGTGGGGCAGCAGGTCAAACTCGGCCCCGGGCCGTTCGACGGCGTCGTAGGGACGATCCTGAGGGTCGACGAGAAGCAGCGGCTGATCATTTTGATGGACCTTTTGCAAAGACCAGTGCGGGTCAATGCCCGCGCGGATCAGGTGAGGGCTGTGTGAAATAGAGTTGATTGAGCGCAATGATGGGGGGGCGTTTGGGTAGCAAAACAGCGTTGATCACAGGCGTCACCGGTCAGGATGGTTCGCATCTCGCGCGCTTCCTGCTTGCGAAAGGCTACGCGGTTCACGGCGTCAAGCGGCGGTCGTCGTCCTTCAACACCGAACGCATCGACGACCTCTACCTGGATCCCCATGAGCACAAGACGCGCTTCTTCCTGCATTACGGCGACCTGACCGACGCGACCAACCTCATTCGTCTCATTCAGGAAACCCAGCCTGACGAAATCTACAATCTGGCCGCCCAGAGCCATGTGCAGGTGAGCTTCGAGACGCCTGAATACACCGGGAACGCGGACGGCATCGGCACGCTGCGGCTGCTGGAAGCCATCCGGATCCTCGATATGACGCAGAAGGTGCGCTTCTATCAGGCCTCGACTTCGGAGCTTTACGGGAAGGTCCAGGAGGTGCCGCAGCGGGAGACGACGCCGTTCTATCCGCGCTCCCCATATGCCGCGGCGAAGCTCTACGCCTACTGGATCACCGTGAACTACCGCGAGGCCTACGGCATCCACGCGTCCAACGGCATCCTGTTCAACCATGAGAGCCCGGTGCGCGGCGAGACCTTCGTTACCCGCAAGATCACCCGCGCCGTGGCCGCCATTCATCTCGGTCTGCAGCAGCGGCTCTATCTGGGTAACCTGGATGCGCGCCGCGACTGGGGCCATGCCCGCGATTTCGTCGAAGGCATGTGGCTGATGCTGCAGCAGCCCGAGCCCGACGACTACGTTCTGGCCACCGGCGAGATGCATTCCGTGCGCGAATTCGTCGAACTCGCATTCGAGCATATCGGGCGGACCATCCTGTGGCGGGGCGATGGCGTCGGCGAGGTGGGGGAGGACGCTGCGAACGGCCGCGTGCTGGTGGCGGTCGATCCCCGCTATTTCCGCCCGACGGAGGTGGAACAGCTTCTTGGCGACGCTTCGAAGGCGCGCGCCAGGCTGGGCTGGCGGCACAAAACGACCTTCCGCGAACTCGTCGTCGACATGCTCGAGTCCGACCTCAAGACCGTCGCCGCGGAGGGTTCACGCAATGACCGAAGCGCCCATTAAGCCCGCGCCCGAGATTTACTCCCTGGCGGACAAACGCGTCTGGGTGGCCGGACACCGGGGCATGGTGGGGGCCGCGCTCGTGCGGCGTCTGGAACGCGAGGGCTGCGAGGTCATCACCGCCGGGCGTAGCTCCGTGGATCTGCTGCGGCAGGCCGAGGTGGAGCGCTGGATTGCGGATGTGCGCCCGCAGGCGGTGTTCGTAGCCGCGGCCAGGGTGGGCGGAATTCTGGCGAACGACATTTACGCCGCCGAGTTCCTTTACGAAAACCTGATGATCGAAGCGAACGTCATTCACGCTTCCTGGCGGGCGGGCGTGGAAAAGCTGGAGTTCCTCGGGTCTTCGTGCATCTACCCCAAATTTGCGCCGCAGCCCATTCTGGAAAGCGCGCTATTGACCGGGCCGCTGGAACCGACCAACGAGTGGTATGCCCTCGCAAAGATCGCGGGCATCAAGCTATGCCAAGCTTATCGGAAGCAGTATGGCACCGATTTCATTTCGGCCATGCCGACCAACCTCTACGGGCTGGGAGACAATTTCGACCTGGAGACGAGCCACGTCATCCCCGCACTGATACGCAAGGCGCACGAAGCAAAAATACGTGGCGACTCCCGGATGGTGATCTGGGGCACGGGCTCGCCGCGCCGGGAATTTCTGCATGTCGACGATTGCGCCGACGCGCTCGTGCATCTCATGCGGGTCTATTCCGGGGCGGAGCACGTCAATGTCGGCTCGGGCGAAGATCTGACGATTCTCGAAATAGCGGAACTGGTGGCCAGCGTGGTGGGCTTCACGGGCGAAATCGTATGCGATCCGTCCAGGCCCGACGGGACGCCGCGCAAGCTGATGGATGCGGGCAAGCTCAAGGCGCTGGCCTGGAAGCCTAGGACGGGCCTTCAGGAGGGCCTTGCCGCGACGTACAAGTGGTATCTTGAGAACTGCGCGTGAACGGGCGCAGCGGCCCGGCAGATGGCGTGCTGCGTGAGGGCGTCTGGTCACGCTTCCTGCGCACTCGCCACCACCATCGCATCCGCCAGACCGCGCTCGGCCGCCCGGCGCTTGCCGTTGAAATCGCGATAGACCGCCTCGGCCTGCTCGGGCGTGACGCCGAGTTCCGGCGCGATCTCGCGCGCGGGGACGCCGCCGAGCAGCGCATGCAGCGCGATATCCGCCTTGTCGTAGGGCAGGGCGTAATAGAACTCCTCCTGCGTCTGCGGCAGGCTGTAGGTGTTCGTGCTGGGGAGCTGGCGGCGGATTTCCTCGGGCACGCCCAGATATTCCGCGAGCGCATAGACCTGCGTCTTGTAGAGATGCGCAATCGGCTTGATATCGGCCAGCCCGTCGCCGCCGCGCACGAAGAAACCGAGGTCGTATTCGAGCTTGTTCGGCGTGCCGAGCACGGCGTAATTCAGCCGGTCGGCGTGGTAATACTCCATATTCTTGCGGATGCGCTGCTTGAAATTCGTCGCCGCCACCACCTGGAGATAGGCGTCCACCGGCATCCGCGTCGTCGTCTGCTCGCCCGCCGGGTTTTCCACCACGATGTTGAAATGCGCGATCATCGATTCGATCGCCGGGCTGATGACGATCTTGTGCCGCCAGCCGGGCGCGTAGCCGGGGACCACGCGGGCGATGGCCTCGTCGCGGCGGCGGTAGCAGCCGATGGCGTCGAGCGCGGGACCGATGTCCTCCACGGCGTAGGGAACCTCCAGCAGCCTGCACAGGCGTTCCGCCCGCTCGTGGGAATCGTCAACCATATCGCGTTCCGGCATGAGCAGGCAGAAGACGCGCCCCGGCCCCACCGCGTGCACGGCCAGCGCTGCGCAGACGGCGGAATCGATGCCGCCGCTCACCCCGACGACGAGACCCCGGCGGTTCAGCTTGCGGACCGAATGCGCCAGGAAATCGCAGATGCGCGCCTCCTCGGCGGCGAGGTCAAGCTCCAGGGCCTTGGCCCCGGTCTTCGGCATGTCGGCGACTAACGTCATGTCCGGTCTCCTTCGGCGAGAGCGAGCTGGCTCTGTTGCTGCGTGGCCTGATCGGCGTCGATATGGAGGGGCAGGCGGCTGAAACGGGCGGCCGCGTCCTGGGCGTGAGCGGCGGAGCCGGGGCCGAAATGGCGCGCCAGCATGGCCAGGGTGAGCACGCCCGCCAGCCCCATTTCCTCGCGCTCGCCCAGCCCCTGGCCTTCGAGGCGTCCGGCGCGAGCGAGAAGCGCGGCCACCGCCTTGGCGTCGAACAGCCCGAATTCGGCAAGGGCGTCCGGCGCGAGCCGGTCACCGAATTGCGCCGCGCCTTCCGGTCCGAAGAGCACGGCGCCAATGGGGGCGCGGAACGGCTGCTTCTTCCGGTTCCAGATTGCTTCGGGCAGGCGCTTGGACGCGATGCGCCGCAGGAGCACCTTGTCGCACAGGCCCGCGAGCTTCAGCCGCTTCGGCAGCGCCAGCGAGAAGTCCACGAATTCCGGGTCGAGAAACGGGTAGCGCGCCTCCACGCCATGCGCCATGGCCACGCGGTCGCCCTGGCAGGACAGCAGATAGGACGACATGAAGCTCTGCATCTCGATAGCCTGCGCGCGCGTCAGCGCGTCCCATTTCTGCCAGCCGTGCGGCATCGCGGCGGCGAGGTCGGCCATGATGCCGTCCAGCGAGACCGCGCCGCGCAGATGGGGCGCGAGAAGGCGCAGCGTCCACGCCGTGTTCTGCCAGCGGATCAGATGCGAGTAGAACGGGTTGGCCGTGTCGGTCAGGCTCTGGCGGAAGAAGCTCTGCCACAGCGCCGTGGCGCGCGCGTCCTCCGTGCCGATATAATGGTGGATGCGCTTGAGCAGCGCGGGCCGCATTTTCGACTCCGGCTGGCGCGCCCAGAAACGGCGGATCTGGTCCTCCTTGAAGATATTGTATCCGGCGAGCATTTCGTCGGCGCCTTCGCCGGTGAGCACGGTTTTCACGCCCGCTTCCTGCACCAGCCGCGAAAGGAGGAACAGCGGCACGGGCGCGGTGCGCAGGAGCGGCGTTTCGCACCGCCACACCACCTCGTTCAGCGCGTCGCGGATGTCGGCGGCGCCGACGAGGATTTCGTGATGATGGCTGCCGATGGCCCGGGCCATGAGACGCTGCCCGGCGGTCTCGTCGAAACGCGGATCTTCGAAGCGGATGCCGAAGGTGTTGAGCGTGCCGCCTTTGAGCTGCACGGCGGCCATGGCGCTGATGAGCGAGGAATCCAGCCCGCCGCTGACATAGGAGCCGACCGGCACATCGGCGCGCAGGCGCAGCGTGATCGAGCGGGCGAGGTGTTCTTCCAGCGCGGCCTCGGCGTCTTCATCCGCGATGCGGGACAAGCTGGGCCGCGCGGGATCGGGCTGCCAGTAGCGCACCGCGTCAGCCTTCAGCGTCTCGTCGAAACACAAGGCGGTCGCGGGCGGCACCTGGGAGACGCCCTCGAACACCGTGCGCGGCGGCGAGGCCGACCAGCGCATGAAGACCTCGGCCAGCCCCGTCGCGCAGAAGCGCGGCGCGATCCGCCCGCCCGCGAACAGCGCCTTGGCCTCGGACGCGAACAGGAGATGCCCGTCCGCCTCGGCGTAATAGAGCGGCAGAATGCCGAGCCGGTCGCGCACCAGCCACATCCTGCGCTTGCGCCGGTCCCAGAGTGCGAAGGCGAACTGGCCGTTGAGCATCCGCCAGGCGTCGGGACCGTAGCGCTCGTAGCACTGAACGATCACCTCGCTGTCGCCCTCGGTGTAGAAGCGGCTGCCGAGCGATTTCAGATGGGCGCGCAACTCGACATAGTTGAAAATCTCGCCGTTGAACACGAGCCACAACGAGCCGTCGCCGTTGCGGATCGGCTGGTGGCCGCCTTCGAGGTCGATGAGGCTGAGGCGGGTGTGGCCGAGCCCGGCGCGGTCGTCGCGGTAAAGGCCCCAGCCGTCCGGACCGCGATGGACGAGCATCGCCGCCATGCGCATGATTTCATCGCGCGAAACGGGCGGCGCTAGAGGCCCGGCCATGATGCCTGCTATGCCACACATGGCGTTGTCCTCCGCTCCATCATGACGTTTGCGCCTCCGGCTCCCGCAGCGCGCGGCGCTTGACCTTGCCGCTGTCGGTCTTCGGCAGTTCCTCGCGGAATTCGATGAATTTCGGCACCAGCCAAGTCTCCAGCCGCGTCATGCAATAGCGGCGCAGGGCCTCCGCCGTCATCTCGCGGCCCTCGCGCAGCACCACGACCGCCTTGACCGCTGTGCCGTCCACCGGATCGGGCACGCCGACGACCACGGCTTCGGCGATGTCGTCGCATTCGTGAAGCGTGTTCTCGACGACCCTCGGGCTGACCTTCTCGCCACGGCACTTGAAGACGTCGTCGCGGCGTCCGGCGAAGAACAGGTCGCCGTCGGCGTCGGCATAGAACAGGTCGCCGGTGTGGAGGAGCTTCCCGCCATCGGGGCCGTCGCGCAGCGCGCGCGCCGTGTCCTCCGGCCGCCGCCAGTAGCCGCGCATCAGGTTGGAGCCGCGCACCACGAGTTCGCCCACCTCGCCCGGCGGAAGCCGCTGCCCGTCCTCGTCCACGACGAAGACCTCGCTGTTGGGGATCGCCCCTCCAACGGAAGCGGGCTTGACCGCGAGCTTTGCCGGGTCGAGATAGGCCGCGCGCGTGCACTCGGTCAGCCCGTACATGGAATAGAAGGCGGCCTGCGGCAGCGCCGCGCGCAGGCGCTCGATATGGGCGGGCGGGATCGGCGCGGCGGCGTTGGTCAGGATGCGTAAGGAGGACAGGTCGAAATCCGCGAAAGGCGCAAAATCAAGGGAGCGCGCGAACAGGCTGGGGACGCCGGGTATGGCGGTCACGCGGTGGCGCGCCGCCTGCCGCAGCACTTCGCGCGGGAAAGCGAAAGACCGCTCCAGCACCACGGCGAAGCCGGTATGCGCGGCGGTCAGCGCCTGGAACAGCCCATAGCCGAACGACATCGGCAGCACGCACAGCACGACGTCGCTGGGTCCCATGCCGAGATAGGTGGCGATGGCCCAGGCGTTGTTGCAGACGGTGTGATGCGTGAGCATGACGCCCTTCGGGCCGCCGGTCGTGCCCGAGGTGTAGATGAGGAGCGCGAGATCCTGGTCGATCATGCGCGGTTTGGTGAACGGCTCCTGAGGCGCCGTAAGAATGTCCTCAAGCCGCTCGCCGGCCTCTGCGGCGCCCGTCCAGATCACCGCCATGCTCTCCGGAGCCCGGTCCACGGCCTCGGTGAAGCGCTGCCGGTATTGCGGCTGGATGATGAGGCACTTCGCCTCCGCGTCCTGGAGGATCAGACCGAGCGTTGTCCCCCGCGCCGCATGGTTGACGGGTACGAACACCGCGCCCGCCTTGAGCGCCGCCCACAGCGCGACGACGAATTCGACGGAGTTTTCCAGCATCGCCGCCACGCGGTCGCCGCGCGCCACGCCCAGACGCTGGAACGCCGCCGCGAGCCGGTCGCTCAGGTCATCGACCTCGCGGAAGGTCAACCGCCGGTTACCGGCAATCAGCGCCGTCCCTTCGGGCCGCGTGGCGGAGGTATGGCGCAGAAGCTCGTGGACCAGCATGGAGAACCGTCATTGTCCGGCTGGCTGAAGCGCGCCCTTGCGCTCGATGAACGCGCAGATGCGATCGACGGTTTCGAGATTTTCCGGCGCGATTTCGTCATCGGCCACCTTGATGCCGAAGGTCTTTTCCAGAAACGCGACCAGTTCCATGGCCGCCGTGGAGTCGAGCGCGCCCGCCTCCAGGAGGGAGTCACCGTCGCTGAAACCCGTATCGGAGCCCAGGAACATGTTCTCCACGATGAAACCGCGCACGGTCCGCCGGGGATCGCCGGATGCGCCGGAGGCCGCCAGTGGCGAAGCACGCTCGTTCATGTCGCTCCCCTTTCCAAGGCCGTCCACTTCGCGCGGCGGTTCCGCGCAAGGAGATAAAGACCGTGGCGGCCTGTTTGACACAACTTTGTTGACAAAATATTGCGTGGAGATTGCGCGAACAGCCATCACTCTACCTAAGGTGGCGCGGCGTTTACTGCGCATTATAGGGTTTGGTGTTAGAGCAACTGGAGATTGTCTGATTTCAGGGACGCAACCAGAGCCAGCGCGCGCTCCCGCTGGCGCGAGAGAGCACCACCATGCAAGACGGCCTCATGTCATATTTCAACAACCTCCGGATCGCCACCAAGATCGCCATCGGCTTTGCCGCGGTTCTCGTCATCTTCGCGATCTCCTCGGTAATGAACTATCGTTCACTCATGGGGCTCGGGGAGGGCGTGGACCAATATGTGACGCACGTCGGCGAGGTTAATACGCTGGAAGACTTCCAGAAAGCCTTCTTGGGCAGCCAGCGCTATCTGCGCGATTTCTCGCTGACCGGCGAGGAGGCTGCCGCGGCGGGGTTCGAAAAGTCGCGTGAAGAAACGGTCAAGCAGTTTCAGGACGTGCAGTCCAAGATCACCGAAGAGGAAGAGGTTGTCGTCCTGAAGGGGATCGACAAGAATTTGTCCACCTTTCTGAAGGATGGCGAGGAGGTCATCAAAGACCGGCGGGAACTCGACCGGCTTTCCCGCGAAACGCTCGATCCCGCAGGCAAAGCGGCGCGCGTCAGTTTTGAGAGTCTGAAGGTGGATGCCGCCCGCGTCGGCAATACGAGCGTCGTCACACTGGCTGGCGTGGCCGAGCTACTGGTGATGCAGGTACGCCTCAATGTGAACAAGATGCTTGCCCGGCACGACCAGGCGCTGCGCGCGGAAATCGAGACGCAGTTCGGCGAGCTTCAGACCGTCCTCAAGCAACTCGCAAACATCACCGTCGGTATGCCGATCGCCGATACGATCGCCGAAGTGAAGGCGTCGATGGACAAGTATCACACCGCCGCGCTCTCGGCTGCGGAGGATTCCCACAAGATCGACGAGGCTATCCGCGAGGCCAACGCCATGGGAGCCAGCGTCAGCAAAGAAGTCACAGGCCTCGTCGAAAAGGCGAGCGGCGAACAGCAGAGACTGCGCGGCGAAATGATTTCCTCCAGCCACGCGGCTGAATGGCTCACCATCATTCTCGCCCTTGGCGGCCTCGGTGTCGGCGTGTTGCTCGCCTGGGTGATCGGCCGCGGTATCGCCAATCCGGTCATCGGTATCACCGGCGCCATGCGCGACATCGCCGGCGGCAATCTCGCCACCGTCATTCCGGGCGCGGGCCGCAAAGACGAAGTGGGCCAGATGGCGGATACGCTACAGGTGTTCAAGGAGAACCTGGAGGAAACCGAGCGCATGCGCGAAGAGCAGGCCATGGCCGAAAAACGCGCCGAGGAGCAGCGCAAGTCGGAGCTGCAGGAACTCGCCTCGCAGTTCGAACAGGCCGTCGGCTCGATCATCGCCATCGTCGCCGCCGCCTCGACCGAGTTGTCGACCACGGCGGAGTCGCTCACCGGGTCCGCCAGGGACACCAGCGACCGCTCGACCTCCGTGGCCGCGGCCTCCGAGCAGGCCTCCGCCAACGTGCAGACCGTCGCCAGCGCCGCGGAAGAGCTTGCCGCGTCGGTGCGTGAAATCTCCGGTCAGGTGCAGCAGTCGAGCAATATGACCACCAAGGCCTCGGAGGAAGCGCAGCGCTCGTCCGAGCAGGTGCGCGACCTCGCCAAGGCCGCGGAGAAGATCGGCGGCATCATCGACCTGATCAACAACATCGCATCGCAGACCAATCTGCTCGCGCTCAACGCCACCATCGAGGCGGCGCGCGCGGGCGAGGCGGGACGCGGCTTCGCGGTCGTTGCCCAGGAAGTGAAGGCGCTGGCCGAGCAGACCGCCAAGGCCACGGCCGAAATCGGCGATCAGATCACCGGCATCCAGGCTTCGACGCAGCAATCCATCGACCGTATCGAGACCATCGCCAAGACCATCAGCGAAGTGGACTCCATCGCCGGGTCGATCGCATCGTCGGTGGAAGAGCAGGGCTCGGCGACGCAGGAGATCGCGCGCAACGTCCATCAGGCGAGCCTCGGCACGGCGGACGTGGCCAAGAACATCACCGGCGTGCGCGAAGCCGCGGAGCATTCGAGCGCGTCGGCTGGCGAGGTGCTGACCGCCGCCCGCGACCTGTCGCGGCAGTCGGAAGCGCTGCAGCACGAGATGGAGAAGTTCCTGCAGAAGGTGCGCGCGGCCTGACCGCGTCACCCGAACTCTACGCCCCTCTTTGTGGCCGGGTCTTGCCCCCGGCCATAATGCTATGAGGATACGCTGGTTCCGGAATGGGCCGGTCCCGCACGCGCGGACCGTTTCGAAACAACATCGCCCCACATCGAAGCACGGCCAGTGAATGGTTTCGTTGTTGCGCCGCAACGATACAGTAGTTTATATCGAAACTATAATACTAATGTCGAAATTATAAATATATAAACCACGACGCTCCCCGCCATTATTAACCAGGCGTTGATTTTTCCCGCCTTCCGGCCCATGGTGCGCCGCACAATCGCTTGCGCCAAAGCCCGTTAGAGTGTAATTACGGAAAAGTTCAGAGTTTCTTCACCAATGCGCTTTCCAAGGGCGCGGGGCGTGTAGTTGAGAATGCGTGTCATAAGCAGCAAAATCAGAGTCGAGCGCCACGTTCCGGCGGATCGTGTCCCGGCCCCCGGCGGCGCGATGCGCCCGGCCGCTGCTGCTGGCCGCGGCGCCATCGCCGTGATCGAGCGGCGCGATCTGATCCGCGACTGCCTTTCCCGCGCGCTTCGCGCCGCTGGCTATGAAGCCATCGCCCTCCCGGCGCTCGACGACTGGCTCGCCGTCTCCGGCCGCACCGCCGTCTCCGCCGTCGTCTTGAGCTGTCCGGAGCGCAGTGGCCCGGATCAGGTCCGCCAGGCGATGCGCCGCCTTTCAGAGGTCAACAAGCGGGTTCCGGTGATCGTCCTGGCCGACAGCGAAGAACCCGGCCGCATCGCCGACGCACTGGACTGCGGCGTGCGCGGTTACATCCCGACCAATCTTTCGCTCGACGTCGCCGTCGAAGCCATACGTCTGGTGAATGCGGGTGGCATCTTCGTGCCCGCAAGCTGCCTCACAGGCTCCG
>JBNKDX010000019.1:0-13068 GCA_050288485.1 Rhodomicrobiaceae bacterium
GCCGACGCGCGCGGGACGTCTCGTACAGCGCGTTCTGGAGGTGGAGACCTACCGCTGCCTCGCTCTCCTCGCTCTGCCGGTCGCGCGCCGCATGGAGCCGACGGTCCGCCGCGCCGAGGAAGAGCTTCTGCGGCTGTCGCGCGAAATGACCGGCGCGCCCTCGACCGCCGCCAATCATCGCATTCTTCGGGAACTCACGGCGCTGTCCGCGGAGTTGGAGACCCAGCTTGCCGCTACCTCCTTCCGGCTGGGGGCCACGCGCGCCTATGCCGAGCTGGTGCGCGGGCGGCTCGACGTCATCCGCGAGCGCGAGCATGGCGGCTATGTGAGCTTCTCGCGTTTCCTACGCCGCCGCTTCAACCCGGCCATGGCGACCTGCGCCGCCCTCGATGCCCGGCAGCGCGGGCTTGCCGTGCGCCTCGCCCACGCCACCGACCTGCTCCGCACGCGCATTCAGTCCGAGCTTGAGGACCAGAACCGGCTGCTGCTCGCTTCCATGAACCGCCGCAGCCGCCTCCAGCTCCGCTTGCAGCAGACGGTCGAAGGGCTGTCGATCGCGGCGGTGAGCTATTACATGGTGGGGCTCTTCGGCTACATCGCCAAGGGCGCAAAAAGCGCCGGGCTTCTGCCGAAGATGGTAACGCCCGAGCTGGCTTCGGCGTTGGCGGTGCCGGTCGTGGTGGCGTTCATCTGGTGGATGCTGCGCCGCGCGCGCAAGGCCTGGGGCAGCGAGAAATAGCTCGCGCACCTGTCGGGTTACCCGGGTCCAGGAACCATTCTCTTGCAAGGCCAGAGCCTTGTTTCCGTCCGGCCTGCCATGCGAGAGCTTTCAATACTGGGCCGTTGTGAAGCTCGACGGTGCGCGGTCGATTACCTGATTGCCGAAACGCTGCACTTCGAGCACGGCGAAACCGCGTTCCGAGGTGCCGTCCGGACGAAGCCGGAAAAGACCGTCGACGCCGTTGAACCCGCTTGTCCGCGTCAACTGGGCGGCGGTGTACCGGCTTCCCGGCGGGTTGTTGGACAGCGACACCGCAAGGCTCACGGCGTCATATGCGATGCTGGCCAGGCGCGGCGGGATATCGCTGTATGTCTCGACATAGCGTCTGGTGAAGGCGGTCCAGCCCTTCGGGTCGGCTGCCGAGAACCAGCCGCCGATCAGCGCCTTTTCCTTGCCGATGCCTGTGTAGTCCCACCCGTTGGTGCCGAGAACCTTGACGGTTGTGGTGTCGAGCGCGGCGTAGGGCAGGAGCGGCGCCAGCGCGGGCAGCGTGTCGGCGCCGGCGGGCACGAACAGCGCGTCGATCTGCGGCGGCTCGCCCTTCTTCGCCAGGCCGGCGATCTCTCGGACGGGGGCGAGCATGCCGTTGGCGTCCTGCGGATAACTCTTCACGGCGACGATCTGCCCGCCGAGCTGGTTGACGGAGCCGAGGAAGCTCTGCTCGACGAGACGCCCATATTCGGTCTGCGGAATGAGGGCGGCGAAGCGCCTCTTGCCCTGACTGACGGCGTAGGAAACGATTCGCGACACGTCACTGCCCGCGAGGAAACTCAGAAGATAGACCCCATTTCCCGCAACCTTGCGGTCGCTGGAGAAGGCGATCATCGGAATGCCCGCTTGCTGCACTTCGGGTGCGGCGGCGGCGACTTCATTGGCGAAAAGCGGACCGATGATCAGTTCGGCGCCTTCGGCGACGGCTTCCTTGGCCGCAGTCCTGGCGCCGTCCGGCGTGCCTTGCGTGTCCTTCGGCACGAGTTGAACGTTCGGATTGTCGAACTCGAACAGCGCCAGCTCGCCCGCCTGCTTCAGCGCCTTGGCAACTGCAGCGGCATTGCCATGGGCGCTGATCGGAAGGAGGAACGCCACCTTCACAGCCGGTTTTTTCTGGCCCGGCGCGTCGTCGGGCGTGGCGCCGGTCGCATTCGCCTCGCCGCCAGGCAGGCCGATGCCCAGGAGACCGCTCCCGCCGCCAGCACCGCCGATCGAGCATGCAGCGGTCAGACAGGCGGCAAGGAAAAGAAACGCCGCGCTGCAAAACCATTTCAGCTGGCGCAGCGGCAGGACCGCCAAAATCATGGAAGCACCGGATAAAGCCCTCGCCGGGCGTTGAGCCAACATGCCTTTCTCGCCGTCCTCAAAAGCCGTGCCGGGGGCGGCGCCATCGTCCCGCTGGCCGCGAAACTGCGCCATTCCAAACGCCGGCTCCTGCTCCCGTCTGGATCAAGCCCCCTGCCAAAGTCAACCATCACCTGAGAATCGCCCAGGCACGTGACAAGCTTCGCACAATTTACGCGCGCGCATCACCCCCATATCTCTGATAAATGGCGACTATGGCCACAAGGTGATACATCCTGGAGCCTCTTGTGAATGGCTTTGGCTTCATCCCGGCATCCCATGACCGACCCGCTGCTCTGTTCGATTCAATCCACGCTCGCCCGGGAAACCGCGTCGCCGCTGACTCCGGGCCTCTATATAGTCGCAACCCCGATCGGCAATCTCGCGGACATCACGCTGCGTGCGCTGGCGGTGCTCTCTCGCGCTGATCATGTGCTCTGCGAGGATACGAGACACAGCCTGAAACTGCTCAACCATTACGGCATTGCCCGGCGGCTAACGGCTTACCACGACCACAACGCGGACCGCGAGCGCCCGAAAATCATGGAGTGGCTGCGGGCGGGCGCATCCGTCGCGCTGATATCGGACGCCGGGACGCCGCTCGTTTCCGATCCCGGCTTCAAGCTGGTGCGCGAGGCGGCGGCGGAGGGCATCGCAATTTTCGCCATCCCGGGGGCGTCGGCGGTGTTGGCGGCGCTTACCGCAAGCGCCCTTCCGAGCGACAGCTTTTTCTTCGCCGGATTTCTGCCCCCCCGCGAAGCTGCTGCGCGCCGCCGTCTCGACGCTCTGGCGGAGGTGCCGGGTGCCCTGATCCTGTTCGAAACCGCGTCCCGCCTGGAGGGCACTCTCCGCATCCTGGGAGAGCTGTTTGAAGGACGCGAAGTCGTCATAGCCCGCGAACTCACGAAACGCTTCGAGGAGTTCATTCGCGGCAGATTGCCTCTGGTCCGCGGCGAGACGGGTGAGTGGAAAGGCGAGTTCGTGCTTGTGATCTCTCCCCCCGTTACGAAAACCGCATCAGAAGAAGACCTGGCAGACGCGCTCCGCCGCATCCTGGAACACAGAACGCTTAGGGACGCTGTGGAAGAAGTAACGAGAACATTTGGAGTACCGAGGAAAAGGGTTTATAACTTGGCGCTGCATATGAGGAAAGGCGCAACTGATGCTGGCAGCGAGTGAGATCAGGGTGCCTGCCAGCCGGAGCGGCATTGTTCCTTCCGGGAAACGGGCTTGCACGCAAACGGCAAAGCGGCGGGCCGCCTACCGCTCGGGCGTGGACGCCGAGGAGCACGCGGCGGCGATTCTGGCTAGCCGCGGTTATGAAATCCTGAGCCGCAGGTACCGCTCTCCCCTTGGCGAAATCGACCTCATTGCCACCAACGGTCCCCACCTTGCCTTCGTCGAGGTCAAGGCGCGCCGGACCCGGGACCAAGCGGCATGGTCCGTTACGCCGCGCCAGCAACGGCGTATCGCGGGAGCCGCGGAGCACTGGCTACAGGATTTCCCCGAATATGCCGGCTGCGACATGTCCTTCGACGCTGTTCTGGTCGCGCCGCGTTCCGGCGCCGAATACATCTCCGATGCCTTCCGGCTCTGACCGCCTGTGCTTCCTTTTTGCGGTTTCCATAGCGCGCTCGCGGGACGTCAAGCGGCGTCTCACGACAGGCCGCGACAGGCGGGCTCGCAACACGCGTCTCACAGACGCAAAGGGCGTCTTGGCGCAGAGACTGCCTGTTGCAGCATCACTGCGGCGCCGGGAACATGACGTCGCCCAGGAGAAGCAGCAGGATCAACATCGCCACCCCAAGCCCGAGACTCCACAAAATGAGCTTGATCTCGATGGGCGCCAGCGGCTCGGCTTCCATCCGCTTCATTTCCTCGCCGATGCGCGGTCTTCCGGTGTCGTTCGTCATGATGCAATCCTCCCCTCTCGACCTCAGCCGGCAACGACGGGCGGTTTCACGCCGTGGAAGAAAATCCACGATATGGCGAGCCCTACCCAGATGACGAAGCCGAACAGACAGACGACGTAGACCGCCGCCAGCCGCCCGATGCCCTCTTCCCACAGCCGCCTTAGATCGGCCATCAGTCCGATGGTGAAAAATGTCAGTAGAAAGAAGATTTGCCGGAAGACATTGGCTTCGCCGGTGGCGAGTTTGAGCGTCTTCGCGACCGGAGCCGATGCGTACAGGCCGATGATCAGCACCACCAGGAAGGTGGCGACGAAGCCCAGCACGAATTTGGGAAAGCGGTCCCAGATCTCGGCCAGATGCGCTTTGTGGCCTTTGGCCGGCTCGATGTGCCGCGTCCAGATATAGGCAAGGATGAAGGCCCAGACGCCGATGAATATGTCGATGAACACCTTTACCGTGGCGGTGGTGCCGACCATCCATCCCTTGTCGTAATTGATGCCTTTGGCTGCGGCGTCGGCGTAAACCAGCGCTTCGGTCACCGCGCCGCTGGCCACGGCCGCGCCATCGGTCTTCACCGCCAGCCCCATCCAGGCCGCCGCTACGAGCGGCTCGTGAGCGAGCCAGGTGCTGGCGAGGAACGGCAGGATGACGAGTTCGACCATGGCGAACACCACCACCAGCGAGGAGACCATCACCGCCACCATGGGCCGCGCGCGGATGGCGCCGCCCGTGGCGATCGCCGCCGAGACCCCGCAGATCGATATGCCCGCGGCAAGCGGCGCCGCCCACTCCCGGCTGAAGCCAAAGAATTTGCGCGCCACGAAGTAGACGACTGCCCAGTAGATGAGATAGGCTTCGACGATGGCCGCCAGGCCGCGGAGCATCACCGACGACGCCAGCCCGAGCTGCTGCGCGGCCTTCACGCCGAGCGCGGCGCCGAGCACGACGATAGCCGTTTTGATGAACAGCTCCGGCCGTGTGGCCTCGCCGAGCATTCTCGCGAAACCCGGGAGGAAGTTGGCGATGGCCAAGCCCACCAGCAGCGCGATGAGATAACCGGACTCGCCGGTGAGTTTGAGTGACCAGGAGAGGCCGAATTCCTGCTGGTCCGCGGGCGTGGTCACCGCGATGAACGCATAATGGCCCGCCACCCAGCACAGATAGGCGAGCACGAAAATGATGGTGTAGGCGACCACGAAACGCACGATGCTGGCGCCCAGCAGCCAGGCGCTGACGCCCATCAGCGCGAGCGTGAAGAGATAGGTGTAGAGCAGCGCCATGAGGCTGCCGAGGGGCTTATAGGCCGCCGACACTGGCAGCACGGCGTTCGCCGGATCGGTCCATGTCTTGGGCGCCGCAACCCAGCCGAGAAGGTCGACGCCCGCAAAAACAGCCAAGGCTGCCAGAAAGATGATTGCTCCGAGGATGACCGCCAGCCAGTCTTCGCTAATACCACTTACCCGCCCGTTCATCGCGATCCCCCATGAAGAAAGCCGAAGACGAAGTGAGACAGAAGATGTGCGAGAGAAATATTAGTCAGTGTACGATAACAGTAGGGCGAAAGCACCAACTTTCCGCATAAGGAAAGATGCTTATTCACCCTGGTTCCAGCTGGACTGCCAAAACCGTATGGATTCAAGGACATAATGCGCCGAGGTGCGGCTCACGCGAAGAGCCGACCAACTCACTGCTGCGACAGCTTTTCTTTGATGACCGAACTGGAACCAGGGGAGCGAGCGTTTCAGGAAGAATGCCGTCCCATAGCGGCGCTTTGCGGCGAAGGCTGTCGAGGCCGCCTTATCGCACCACATTCCCCGCCACGGTGAGGTTGAGATAGGATTCCGCGCTCTCCCGCGCCAGGTCGGGACCCACGAGCGCGTCGCCGTCGAAGGCGCGGATGGCTCCCTCTTCCGGCTCATTGATCAGATTGATCGATGCGAGCACCGTCTCGCCGGACGCCGTCACGGCAATGCCGATTCTGCACTGGCGCAGAAGATTGCCAGTCGCCATAATGTGACCGTCGCCACCGCCGCCCAGCTTCAGGCCGAAACGTGACCGCGACACGGAGTTGCTGGTGACGACGGCGCTGCCCGCCACGGCCAGGCCCGCGCCGCTGCAGGCCGTGATCTGGTTCTCGCTGAGAACGAGACTGCCGGCCGGCCTCTCGCCTGACGCTTTGATGCCCTCCGCCTGGCAGGCGGACACATCACAGCCAGTGACGGTGAGTGCTCCCGCGCCGCTGGCCAGGAGACCGGCTCCCCGCGCTCCCGCGACGGTGACATTCTGGAGAAAGCCGGTGCATCTCTCCAGGCGCAGGGCGGAACCGGGCGCGTTCATCAGCCGGAGGTGAACGAGCGTCACATCGGCGCCGGCCAGTGAAACCAAAGGCTCGCTGGGGTTGCCGCTGCTCACGGCGGCGCCGCCATCGACGGTCAGTCCGGAGAGAACGATTCCAGTGGCGGCGGGCAGTTCGGCCTGAAATACGGTCCCGGCGCCTTTCGCATGGAGAACCGCGGCGCCGCCCGGTCCGGCGAGGGCGCATCCAGCGGGGAGCTTGAGGGTACCGGTGGCGTAATGGCCGCCGGGAAAGAATACGGGATGGCCGCTGCGGCTGATCTCGTAGATGGCCTTCTGCAGGGCTGCAGTCTGTACGGCTTCGAGGCCTGTCTGCACGCCGAAGTCGGTGACGCTGCGCCCGCCCGCGAGCGCCGCCGTCTCCGCCGCTGCCGCTGTGCCCGCCGCGCCCGCACCCGCGGTCACGATGCCCGCCGCCAGAAAGCCACGCCGGCTGAATGTCATATCCGCTCTCCGCGCCTGCCCGATTTCATACAGGCATGCAGTTTCTGCAACGCATGCACGTTCAATGGTGCCCGTAGCGTTTTTCCGGGAGGGGCGCAAGGTCAAGACTTCGGAGCGGACGACGATCTAGTGCCGGTGCGTCGGCTCGCAGGACACGACCGGAGTATCGGCGTGGCTGACGAGCTTGCACAGACTGGCGTCGCACGCGCGGCCATCGGCCCCAGGGACAGGCCAGCGCGGGGTCTCAGCGACGGCGGGCTCTACGGCCGGGCGCCCATGCTTGCGTATACGGCCGGCACGCCCGTAATAGAATTCGGCCAGTCCGGCGTTGCCGGGCAAATCCTCGGCGCCCACCTTCATGAATATTTCCGGGTCGTAGGTTCTGGCGAGGCAGACATAGGATTCCGATGTATGGGTCGTTTTCACGAGATGGTTGCATATACTCCGCGCTTCGAGCACAGCGCCGCTTTCCAGCGCGATTTCCGCCCGGTTCAGGAGCGCAGCCTCTTCTCTGGTGAGCGGGCGCCATGGCTGCAGGGCATGCGTGTTCATCCGGTTCCCGGCAGCGGGAGGAATCCCGGTTTCGCGCGCGGACGCAGCGGGCTGCGGCAAGCGGTCTCCGGCAGTGGGCAGAGCGCATGCCGTCGTCAGCTCGGCGAGATCGGCGGCCAGCACCGCGTAGGAAATGCCGTTCGCTTCCTTGTGAATTGAGGTGCTGATACCGACGACGGCGCCGTCGTCGTTGACCAGCGGTCCCCCGCTGTAACCCGGTATGATGGGTGTCTGATGCTGAAGCCGCGAGGTCAACCAGCGGTTCGTCAGCACCCGCGAGACATACCCCACCAGCACTGAGGGGCGAAAATAGCTTTCGTCGGCGGCGCTGCCCCAGCTCGGACCGCCTTGCAAATCGGCAGCCGCCGGGAACCCGATGGCGTACAAGTTCGATGCCGCGGCGGGGATTTGCGTCGCCAGCGGCAGCGGTTTTCCGGGCAGGTCCTCGAACGCTTCGAGAAGCGCCAGATCCTTCTGCGGGAAAGTGGCGATCAGATGCAGCGGCGTGCGCCTGACTTCGCCGTGAGCGTCCAGATAGCCGAGCCAGAACGCCCTGCCGCCATCGACGACGTGGTTGTTGGTGGCGATTACGCGCTGCCCGCTGACGAGAAACGCCGTGCCGCCCTTCATCGCGCCGTCCACATCCACCATCAGGCGGTAGACCTGCGGCAGGGCGTTCCGCACTTGCTCGACCGCGCTGCCCGGCCCCGGACCGCGGATGAGCGGCCCCTTGACCGCGACGGTTTCGGCTGCAGCGAACCCGGCGTGGGGTGTGGGGAGCAGAAGCGCGCAAGCCAGAATGAACAACCTCCGGGCCGTTCGCCGCGCGTGGCGGACCCTCGCATGGAAAGAAATTCTGGAGGCCGCTTGCTTCATTATGACACACCGCAAAAGAACTTAGCGAAGGTTACACGGGGCGCCGCCGCAGACAATAAGTTATCTTACTGATATCCAGTATATGAAACCGTTCAACTGCGGTCCAGGCAGGAAATGTCGTCAAACGGTTATGAAGAAACGTCTGCTGCGCAAATGAATGCGCGCATGACCGCCAATACCGTGCCGACGGCGGAAATATAGTGACTCTAATAGCTTTCGCCGTAGTCGATATACGGCTTCGTTACAGGCTTCTGCAGAAGAACCCGCCGCGCGTTGGCGAGCGCCTTGTCGGCAGCCAGCCAGATCTTCTGATCGTCGTCCGCGCGCAAATAATCGGAAACGAGCTTCGCGACCACGGCCCCGATGATGAAGAGCAGAACCGTGGCGATGCTGGCGCTGATGAGGAAGCTGTTCTGATGCAGGTACGCGGCGCCGCGCTGGAAGGTCATCCAGGCGACCAGCGTCAGCGTGGCGGGAAGAGTTGCGAGGAACCCCATCCCGGCGACTTTCCACAGGCTGGCCTTGGGACGGATCATGGCGACGTTTTCGGGCAACCTGGCGATGGCGCCCGTCGTATGGTTCTCAAGATAGATGCAGTGGCCATAATGCGCGTCGTGACGGGCGGCCCACACGGCCGTCACCGCGTGGCCGTTGCGAAAGGCGATGCCGCTGTCGGCAAGGAAAATCTCGATCTCCCGGCCGTCGCGCTGACGCAAATAAAAGCGCTGCCGGTCGATCAGCGGCGCCGCATGCGCGCCTTCCGCCGAGCGCCCATTCATGTGAACCCTGGTCCCCGACCGGCCGACCTCCGACCAGCTCTGCAACCCAACGACCAGTCCGGTTGCAGCCCAGGCAAAGAACTCGCTCATCCCCCTGCCGCCAATTGTGGTGCGCGTTCAGCGCCGCTAACGACGTGTGCCTGCTTCTCAGCCTTCTATCACGAATGTGACGGCATTGCATCCCGGATGGGCCTTTTGCCGCCGCCACCGCGCTACTGCGCGAAGATATGCCGCCATCTGCCCATAATGATTGTTCGCGGCCTCATCAACCGCGTAGCCGCGCTTCTGATACAGTGGCCTGAAAAATGACGTCTGAGGCCAAGATCACCGTCAAATGGGCGAATTTGAGGCTTGACGCGCTAAAATGGGGCGTCTATTTTGCGCCCATCGAACTGACAGGCGGTAGGTCTGTGGGCGTGTTGTTGCGCGCGGATGCCTAGACGCTGTCAATCTAAACGGATCAGGAATGGGCGTATGACCCTCCGGCGCAGCCGGGTGGTCCTCTCGTGTTTCTGCTGGTCGCGGCTGGCGCCAGGGCTCGTTAAGGCTCTCGCGCAAACCGGTGTCCAGCTCTTCTTTGCTTGGGTTGAAAGACGTATGCCAACGATTCAACAGCTCATCCGCAAGCCGCGGAAGCAGCCGGTCAAGCGGAACAAGGTTCCGGCCATGCAGGCGTGCCCGCAGAAGCGCGGCGTCTGCACCCGCGTCTACACGACGACGCCCAAGAAGCCGAACTCGGCGTTGCGCAAGGTTGCGCGCGTGCGGCTGCAGAACGGGTTCGAGGTTACGAGCTACATCCCCGGCGAGGGGCACAATCTGCAGGAGCACTCCGTGGTGCTCATTCGCGGAGGCCGCGTGAAGGACTTGCCGGGCGTGCGCTATCACATCATCCGCGGCGTGCTCGACACGCAGGGTGTGTCGAAGCGCAGGCAGCGGCGCTCGAAATACGGCGCCAAGCGGCCGAAATAGGCTGACGGTTTCAGCCGCGATGCTCGTCTGCTCGCGGCCAGCGAAAATTATGCAGGTGGTATAGCGATGTCTCGCCGTCACAGAGCAGAAAAGCGCGAAATCATTCCGGACCCGAAATACGGGGATCTGGTGCTGACCAAGTTCATGAACAGCCTGATGTACGAGGGCAAGAAGTCGGCTGCTGAACGGATCGTCTACGGCGCGCTCGACCGGATCGAGGCGAAGGCGAAGCGCGACGCGATCCAGCTCTTTCACGAGGCGCTGGACAATGTGAAGCCGGCGATCGAAGTTCGCTCCCGCCGCGTTGGCGGCGCGACTTATCAGGTTCCGGTGGAAGTGCGCTCCGATCGCCGTCAGGCGCTGGCGATCCGCTGGATCATCTCCGCCGCCCGCGCGCGCAACGAGAACACGATGGAAGAGCGCCTTTCGGGCGAGTTGCTGGATGCCGCGAACAATCGCGGCACCGCGGTGAAGAAACGCGAAGATACGCACCGTATGGCCGAGGCCAACCGCGCCTTTTCGCATTACCGCTGGTAACGAGTTTAGGTAAGGAACTGCGAGATTATGGCACGCCAGACGAAGATCGAGGACTACCGCAACATCGGTATCATGGCGCATATCGATGCCGGGAAGACCACGACCACCGAGCGTATCCTGTATTATACCGGCAGGAGCCACAAGATCGGCGAAGTGCACGACGGCGCCGCCACCATGGATTGGATGGAGCAGGAGCAGGAGCGCGGCATCACGATCACTTCCGCTGCGACCACCGCCTATTGGAACGACAAACGCGTCAACATCATCGACACGCCCGGCCACGTCGATTTCACCATTGAAGTGGAGCGTTCGCTGCGCGTGCTGGACGGCGCCGTGGCTCTTCTCGACGCCAACCAGGGCGTCGAGCCTCAGACGGAGACGGTATGGCGGCAGGGCGACAAATACGGCGTGCCGCGCATGTTCTTCGTCAACAAGATGGACAAGATCGGCGCCGACTTTTTCGCCTCTGTGGATTCCATTCATAAGCGCCTGGGCGCCAAGACGCTCGTTCTGCAGCTTCCCTATGGCGCCGAAAGCGCATTCAAGGGTGTCATCGATCTCCTCCATATGAAGGCGATCGTTTGGGATGAAGAAACGCTCGGTGCAGCTTTCCACGACGAGGAGATTCCCGCTGACCTCCTCGATAAGGCCAAGGAATACCGCGAGAAGATGATCGAAACCGCGGTAGAGATGGATGAGGCCGCTCTCGAAGCCTATCTCGAAGGTCAGGAACCGGATATCGACACGCTTAAGACGCTGATCCGCAAGGGGACGTGCGCAAGTGCGTTCTATCCCGTTCTGTGCGGCTCGGCCTTCAAGAACAAGGGCGTGCAGCCGCTTCTCGACGCCGTGATCGACTATTTGCCATCGCCGCTTGATGTTCCGCCGATCAAGGGCGTCGACGTGCGCACCGGGGAGGACGTCGTCCGCAAGTCTTCGGACAGCGAGCCGCTTTCGCTCCTGGCGTTCAAGATCATGGACGACCCTTTCGTCGGCACCGTCACTTTCTGCCGCATCTACTCCGGCAAGATCGAATCCGGCATGGGGATACTGAATTCGACGCGCGACAAGAAAGAGCGTGTCGGCCGCATGTTGCTCATGCACGCCAATAACCGCGAAGACATCAAGTTGGCCCACGCGGGCGACATCGTCGCGCTGGCGGGCCTGAAAGAAGTACGCACCGGCGATACGCTATGCGACACGGCCAAGCCGGTGATCCTAGAGCGGATGGAGTTCCCCGATCCGGTCATCGAGATAGCCATCGAGCCGAAGTCGAAGGCCGACCAGGAGAAGCTGGGTATCGCGCTGTCGAAGCTCGCCGCCGAGGACCCGTCTTTCCGCGTCTCGACCGATCCCGAGTCGGGGCAGACCATCCTCAAGGGCATGGGCGAACTCCATCTCGACATCAAGGTCGATATCCTGAAGCGCACCTACAAGGTCGACGCCAATATCGGCGCGCCGCAGGTGGCTTATCGCGAGACCGCTACGCGGAAATCGGAAATTGATTACACGCATAAGAAGCAGACCGGCGGTTCCGGTCAGTTCGCGCGCGTGAAGCTGGTCATCGAGCCGGGAGAACCCGGTTCCGGTTTCGTATTCGAGAGCAAGATCGTCGGCGGCGCCGTGCCGAAAGAGTACATCCCGGGCGTGGAAAAGGGCCTCAAGAGCGTGCTGGACAGCGGTGTGCTGGCGGGGTTCCCGGTTATCGACCTGAAGGTTTCGCTCGTGGACGGTGCCTATCACGAGGTGGATTCGAGCGCGCTGGCGTTCGAAATCGCGTCTCGCGCCGCGCTTCGCGAAGGCCTGCAGAAGGCCGGGCCGAAGCTGCTGGAGCCGATCATGAAAGTCGAGGTGGTCTCGCCCGAGGAATATCTCGGCGGCATCATCGGCGACCTGACGAGCCGTCGCGGCCAGGTGCAGGGGCAGGAGATGCGCGGCAACGCCACCGTTCTGAACGCGCTGGTGCCGCTCGCCAATATGTTCGGTTACGTGAACACCCTGCGCTCGATGAGCCAGGGCCGCGCACAGTTCACCATGCAGTTCGCACATTACGCGCAAGTGCCGCAGAATGTTGCGGAGGAAGTACAAGCCAAGTTTGCTTAGTGGTCTTGGAACGAGAGCCAGGAAGTAGAAGAGACGGAGAGCCAGATGGCCAAGCAAAAATTTGAACGCACGAAGCCTCATGTGAACGTCGGCACCATCGGACATGTCGATCACGGCAAGACGACGCTGACTGCGGCCATCACCAAGGTCTTGGCCGAAAGCGGTGGCGCGGAATTCGCGGCTTATGATCAGATCGACAAGGCCCCCGAGGAGCGCGCCCGCGGCATCACCATTTCGACGGCGCACGTCGAATACCAGACGGAGAACCGCCACTACGCTCACGTCGACTGCCCCGGCCATGCCGACTATGTGAAGAACATGATCACCGGCGCCCAGTTCGATCGGACTTACCGTTCCGGAGAAAAATTCAAGCCGGCCGACCTGGAAGAGGTCGAGATGGAGTACCTCTATTTCGACGGCCAAA
>JBNKDX010000020.1:0-12960 GCA_050288485.1 Rhodomicrobiaceae bacterium
CCGAGTGGTCGGGCGTTGACCGAGTTGTTCGTTCGCTGGGGGATTGCCGCGCAGATCGCGGATCACCTTGTGTGTGCGCCGCCGGGTGTGCCGGTGGGCGCGCTGGTGGCCAAGGGCGAGATCGAACTCGACGCCGAAATTCCGGAAATCTATCTGCCGCGCGTCGCCGTGGGGCTGCCTGCGCGCGTGCAGGTCGCAGGGCTCAAGGAACGCGAGGGCAAAGTCCGCCTCGTGGGAGCCGAAGTAGACCGGGCAACGCGCCTTGGCCGTGTGCGGGTGTTCATTGGCGACGATGCGGAGCTGCGTGTCGGCACGTTTGCGCGCGGCCTCATCGACACGGCGCGCAGAGAGGGGCTGAGCGTGCCGTCGTCCGCCGTCCTCCACAAGGGCGGGGAAGAGACCGTGCAGGTCGTGAAGAACAGCCGCGTCGAGACGCGGAAAGTGCGGGTCGGCGCGACCCGCGCCGGCAGGACGGAAATCGTTGACGGCCTGAAGGAGGGGGAATTCGTCGTGCTCCGGTCGGGATCGTTGTTGCGTGATGGCGATCCGGTAAGGCCGGTGACGGCGGCCACATTCAGGGAAAGCAGGGCTGAGTAATGCGCCGATTGAACATTTCCGCGTGGTCGATCCGGACGCCGATCCCGTCGGTGATCCTGTTCATCGTCCTCGTCCTCCTGGGGGTGGCGAGCTTTCGCGTGCTGCCCATCGAGCGGTTCCCCAACATCGACTTTCCACTGGTTGCGGTGTCGATCACACAGGCGGGCGCATCGCCCTCGGAGCTTGAGACGCAGGTCACCAAGCATGTCGAGAACGCCATCGCCGCGCTGACGGGGGTGAAGCACATCACATCCGTCGTCACCGACGGTTCCTCGATAACCTCCGTTGAGTTCCAGCTTGGTACCAGCACGGACCGCGCGCTCAACGACGTTAAGGACGTCATCGCGCGGGTTCGCGCCGATCTGCCTCGCACCATCGACGAGCCGATTTCGCAGCGCATCGACATCGCGGGGCTGCCGATCCTCACCTATGCGGCGTCCGCGCCTGACATGACCATCGAGGAATTGTCCTGGTTCATCGACGATACAGTGAAACGCGAGTTGCAAGGCATCCGCGGCGTCGGCGCGGTGCGGCGCGTGGGCGGCGTGACCCGCGAGATCCGCGTGGCGCTCGATCCCGACCGGCTGCTGGCGCTCGGCGTCACGGCTGGCGATGTAAGCCGCCAGCTCCGGGCCACCAATGTCGATGTCGCGGGCGGCAAGAGCGAGATCGGCGGCGCCGAGCAGACCATTCGCGCGCTCGCCAGCGCCGGGACTGTGGACGATCTCGCCTCGACGCCGATCGTGTTGCCGGGCGGGCGGAAGGTGCGGCTCAGCGACGTGGCCGCCGTATCGGATTCACACGAGGAACCGAGATATTTCGCCCGCTACAACAACGAAGAAGTCGTCGGCTTCAACATCTCCCGTGCAAAAGGCGCGAGCGACGTTGTGGTCGCGGAACTCGTAGAGGCCAAGCTTGCGGAGATAGCGAAAAAACACCCTGGTGTTTCGCTACGTATCGTCGATACTGCCGTGACCTATACTTACGGCAATTACCTTTCGACCATGCACACCCTGCTCGAAGGCGCGGCGCTGGCGATCTTTGTGGTGTTCCTCTTTCTGCGCGACTGGCGGGCGACGCTGATGGCCTCCATCGCGCTGCCGCTGTCGATCTTCCCGGCCTTCTGGGCGATGCAGGCGCTAGGCTTCTCGCTGAACCTCGTCACGCTCCTCGCGCTGACCATCGTCACCGGCATCCTGGTGGACGACGCCATCGTGGAGATCGAGAACATCGTGCGCCATATGCGCATGGGCAAATCGGCCTACCGCGCGGCGCTCGAAGCGGCGGACGAGATCGGCCTCGCGGTTATCGCCATCACCACCACCATCATTGCCGTGTTCGTGCCGGTCAGCTTCATGAGCGGGATCGCCGGGCAGTATTTCCGGCAGTTCGGCATCACCGTCGCGGCGGCAGTGTTCTTCTCGCTTCTGGTCGCGCGCCTGATCACGCCCATGCTTTCGGCCTATTTCATGCGCGATCACGGCGAGGAACCGCGCGGCGAAGGCTGGATCATGCGGACCTACACGCGGCTGATCCGCTGGTCGGTGGCGCATCGGATGAAGACGATCGCGCTGGGCTTCCTGATTTTCGCCGGATCTATCGCCAGCGCCCAGCTTTTGCCTGCGGATTTCCTGCCCGCCGAAGATGCCTCGCGGATCCTGATCGCGACGGAATTGCCGCCGGGCGCGCGGCTCGACGACATGAAGCGCGTGAGCGACGAGGTCGTCGAGGTGATCCGTAAGCGTCCGGGCGTGAAGGGCGTTTTCGTGGACGGCGGGCGTATTCTCGGCTTCGCGGGCGGCGGCGAGGAAGTGCGCCGTGCGACGCTGGTCGTCAATCTGGTGGACAAGACCGAGCGTAAGCTCTCCCAGCGCCAGATCGAGAGGCAACTGACGGCGGCCCTGGCGAAAATCCCCGATCTGCGTTTCTGGGTGATGAACGAGGACGGCCAGCGCGGTCTGATGTTCACCGTGACCGGCGACGACGGCGCCGCGGTGACGGCGGCTGCGCCTGAACTCGTGAAGGCGATGAACAGCGTTCCCGAACTGGACAACGTTCTCGCCATTTCCGCGCTCGACCGGCCGGAAGTGCGGTTCCGGCCCCGCCCCGAGATGGCGGCGGAGCTGGGTGTGTCCACCGAGGCGATATCCGAAGTGATCCGCATCGCCACCATCGGCGACATCAGCGCCAATCTGGCGAAGTTCAACGCGGGCGATCGCCAGATCCCGATCCGCGTGCAGCTTGCCGAGAGCGCGCGCGCCAACCGGCAGATCCTGGAGGCGCTGAAGGTGCCGACGGCGTCCGGCAACACCGTGCCGCTCGTCACCGTGGCCGCCATCGAGAGCGGGCAGGGACCGTCCTCCATCGACCGCTACGACCGCAAGCGCCGCGTCGTCATCGGCGGCGATATCGTTGGCGGCGCGCCGCTCGGCAAGGCCATTGAGCATGTGCAGGCGCTGCCCATCGTCAAGCAGCAGGCGGCGGAAGGCGTCTATCTCAAGCAGGCGGGCGACGCTGAGGTGATGGGCGAGATCTTCGAGAGTTTCGGCAACGCGATGGCCGCGGGCCTGATGCTGGTGCTCGCGGTGCTGATCCTGCTGTTCGGCAGCTTCCTGCAGCCGGTCACCATTCTGTTTTCGCTGCCGCTCTCCATCGGCGGCGCCATTTTCGCGCTGCTGATTACGGGGAAATCGTTCAGCTTTCCCGTCGTCATCGGCGTGCTGATGCTCATGGGCGTCGTCACCAAGAACGCCATCATGCTCGTCGATTTCGCCATCGAGGAAATTGCGCGTGGCGTGGAGCGGCACGAGGCGATCATCGACGCAGGCCGCAAGCGCGCCCGGCCCATCGTCATGACGACCATCGCCATGGCTGGCGGGATGCTGCCGAGCGCGCTGGCGCTTGGCGCGGGCGGTGAGTTCCGGGCGCCTATGGCGATCGCGGTGATCGGCGGGCTTCTGCTCTCGACGTTTCTGTCGCTGGTTTTCGTCCCCGCCGCGTTCATTCTCATGGACGACCTGGGGGGGCTGATCTGGCGGGTGTTCGGGCGTTTCATCGGCCCGGTGGACGAGCCGGGGCAGGGATCCGAGGCGAAAACCGGCGAGGCAAAGCCGGGCGACGCGGAGGCTGATGACGAGGCGTTGTCCCTCGCATCCGCCGCGGACAAGGTGCGGGCAGCGGAATAGGCGGGCTGACGCCCCATCTGCCATGGATGCCGGACGGGAAGTACCGACGCCCCAGCCGCAGAGTAGTCAAAAAAAAGAAAACCGGGTCACCCAGACCCGGTTAAACTCTCCCTCCCAAGAGACCTGGGCCAGTAGCCTCAGTTTAATTCAACTTGGTGCTTATTTCTCGAACGCTTTTTTCGACCAAGCTTTCTGCCGATTTGCCTTTGAGCTTGTTCGCTATGAGGGTTTCCGCCGCCGCGATGGCGACGTCTACAGACCGGGCGCGAATGTCCTGAATGGCCTGTTCCTCGGCACGGGCTATTTTTTCCTCGGCAAGCTTCACACGCCGCTGCAGCGTTTCAGCCAGGGCCTTACGCTGTTCTTCGGCGTAGAATTGCGCCTCGTTCCGTGCTGTTGCGACGATGTCTTCGGCTTCTCTTTCGGCCTCGGTGCGCTTGCGCTGGTAATCTGCGAGGATGGCTTCGGCTTCTTCACGAAGGCGGCGCGCCTCTGCCAGCTCGGAGCGAATCCGATCGGCACGATCATCCAGGGCCTTCACGATTTTTGTCGGTATGTTGTAATACACCAAAAGCGCCACAAAGAGTGTGAACGACACCAGTACCCAAAGTTCGGGAGTAGCTAACATATCACACCTTTGTCACTTTCCAAGCGCTTCGTTAACAGCGGCTTGCAATTCTGCGTTACCGGGCGACTTGCCGAGGAGTTGAGCAACCACAGCTTGCGCTGCGTCGCCCGCAATTTCACCAACATGGGTGAATGCTTCTTCTTTGAGCGCTGTGATGCGGCGTTCGGCATCGGCGCTCTTGGCGGCAAGCTGCTGGTCGATGGCGGCGCGCTGGCGTGCGATGTCTCCGGAGGTTTCCTGACGGACCTGTGCGGCGATGCCTTGGGCGCGCGTCTTAGCGTCGGCCAGAGCCTGCTGGTAGCTGGCGAGCGCCTTGGCCGTTTCGTCCCGAAGCCGCGTGGCTTCGGCGAGATCGCCCATGATGCGGTTGCCGCGCTCTTCGAGAATCGCTCCGACCCGTGGCAGCGCGACGCGCGACATGATCAGCAACAGCAGAAGGAACGAAATCGCCAGCCAGACGATCTGCGGCGCGAATGTATGGAAGTCTAACTGAGGCATGTCGTCCTCGCTGGGGCCAGGCATAGGGGAGCCGCAGCCTCGGGCGAGACGCGGCGCCGGAACCGTCTATGCTCAGAACACGAAGAGGATGATCAGCGCCACGATGAGGCCGAACAGGCCGGTCGCTTCGGCGAGGGCGAAGCCGAGAAGCAAGTTCGGGAACTGCCCCGGCGCGGCGGACGGATTGCGCAGCGCGCCCGCGAGATAGTTGCCGAAGATGTTACCGATGCCGAGGCCGGCGCCGATCAGGGCGGTGGCGGCGATACCCGCGCCGATGAGCTTTGCTGCTGCTGCGTCCATTTTCGAATGCTCCTTTAAGGGTTGGATGGCTGTTGACGGTGAAATCAGTGATGCATGTGCAGTGCATCGTTGAGGTAGATGCAGGTCAGGACCGCGAAAACGAAGGCCTGCAGGAAGGCCACCAGGATTTCGAGGGCGGTGAAGGCGACCATGAACAACAGCGGCGCGAAACCGCCAGCGATGCCTAGCCCGATCACGAAATAGGCGAAGGTCTTCAGCATCATGTGCCCGGCCATCATGTTGGCGAACAGACGGACGGAGAGGCTGATCGGGCGGATGAGGTAGGAAATCGACTCGATGATTACGAGCAGCGGCAGAAGGATGAGCGGCGCGCCGGACGGCACGAACAGTTTGAGGAAGCCGATGCCGTTCTTGATGAAGCCGACGATGGTCACGGTGAAGAACACCAGCAGCGCCAGCGAGAAGGTGATGATGATGTGGCTCGTCGGGGTGAAGGCGTAGGGCACCATGCCCATCATGTTCAGGGCGAGGATGAAGATGAAGATCGAGAAGACGAAGGGGAAGAACTGCATCCCCGCCTTGCCGGTGTTGTCGCGCACCATCTTGGCGACGAATTCGTAAGCGAGTTCGGAAACCGACTGCAGCCGGTCCGGCACCAGAGCGCGGGCGCGTGAGCTGTAGAGCATGAAGCCGCTCACCAGCAGGACCGCGATCATCATGAACAGCGCGGAATTGGTGAAAGTAAAGGGGGTCAGGCACTCGGCCGTCCCGAGGGTGCATTTGGGCGTGATCCCCAGGAACTCCCATGCGGACACGATCTGGAACTGATGCATCGGGTCGATGGTCATGCCCGCGCCGTGTCCGTGACCGCCGGCTGCACCGTGTGCTTGTTCGGCGGCTTGGGCCGCCGCGATCCAGAATCCTGCCACCTGTCACCCATCCATCGTATCTATCGCCGCTTTTGCATCTCCTGCGCCGCCCTTACCGTATTGAGCAGCCCTGCCGCAATCCCCAACAGCAGGAAGATGATGAGCAGAAACGGCTTGGTTCCTAGCCAGTTGTCGAGCGCCCAGCCAATCAGCCCGCCAACGAACACGCCCGCCACCAGCTCCGTCGCCATCCGGAAGGCCATGCCCATCGCGCGGCCGCGCTCTTCTGCGCCGGAGTCCTGTGGCGTCTCGCGCTCGCGCACCCGGTCGAGCTTGCCCCCGAGTTCGCCCAGGCGGTCCTTGATTTCTTCGAAATCAGGCTCGTCCGGCTCGTCCCGGCCCCCGCCTGCTGCCGACTGCATATCGAACCTCGAAAGGAGAGTTGGGCCGCATGCCCTGCGCGCGAAAGTCGGTCGCACCTTAGTGAGTGCGGCCTCGGCTGTCAAGACGCGCAAATACCCGTCTAACGCGTTGAAAATAGTATATAAAATCAGGAAACTTCCAGCGAGGGGACCGTCCGGTCTCCCTGACCGATGCTGCGCTGCATCAACACCGTGTCGAGCCAGCGCCCGGATTTGAGGCCCACGGATCTGTACAGGCCCGCATGTTCGAAGCCGAGGGCGCGGTGCAGGCCGATGGACGCCGTCTGCGCGCTGTCGCCGATGACGGCGATCATCTGGCGGTAACCGAGGGCTTCCGAGCGCGCCAGGAGTCCGGCGAGGAGCGCGCGCCCCAGGCCTCGCCGGCGCAGCCCGTGATCGACATAGACCGAGTCTTCCAGGGTGAAGCGGTAGGCCGAGCGCGTCCGGTAGAGCGAGGCGTAGGCATAGCCTGCGATCCGGCCATCCAGCTCGGCGACGAGATAGGGCAGGCCTTGCGCCGCGATGGCGTCGAACCGCGTCGTCATTTCGCCAAGCGCGGGCGGGATTTCCTCGAAGGTCGCCGTGCCGTGAAGCACGTGGTGCGCATAGATCCTGGTAATCGCGGGCAGATCGGCCGGGGCAGCGTCGCGCAGCAGCGGAGCGGGGCTTGCGGGTGACGCGCCGGATGGTGTCATGCCTCTTCCGCCGCCTACTTCCGCCACGCGCGCAGCCGCCGCACGGCTTCTTCCATGGCCGCCGTCGTTCCCGAATAGGAGAAGCGCACGAACTGCGCGCCCAGCGCCGTGTCGAAGTCGTTCCCCGGCGTCGCCGCCACGCCGGTCTCCGCCAGCATCCTGCGTACGAAGGCTTCCGAATCGCCGGTCAGATGCGACACATCCGAATAGAGATAGAACGCGCCATCGGCGGGGGCGAAGGCGTGAAACCCGGCGGATGGCAGCTCGCTCAGGAGAAGCTCGCGGTTCGCCGCGTAGACGGCCCTGTTCGCTTCCAGTTCCTCCAGGGCGTCGAACGCCGCCAGCGCCGCGATCTGCGAAATCGCCGCGGGCGAGATATAGAGGTTCTGCGCCAGCCGCTCCACGGTGCGGATGAGGTGGGCTGGCACCACCATCCACCCAACGCGCCAGCCGGTCATGGAGTAGTATTTCGAGAAGCTGTTGATGACGATCGCGCCGTCGTCGTGGGCGAGCGCGGTCTGCGCGGGCGGCCCATAAGAAAGGCCGTGATAGATCTCATCCGATATCAGCACCACGCCGCGCGCACGGCACCACGCACAGACGTCGGCGAGGCCCGCGCTGTCAAGCATGGTGCCGGTCGGATTGGCGGGACTGGCGAACAGCAGCCCGTCCGCGCCCTCCACGGACGCCAGGAGTTGTGCCGCGGGCATCCAGCGCACGGCATGGTTGACGGTCAGCGGCGCCGGTTCGAGGCCGAGAACCCGCACGATGTTGCGGTAGCAGGGATAGCCGGGCTCGGGCAGCAGGATGCGCGCTCCTGCGTCGAAAAGCGCCAGGAACGCCAGCACGAACCCCGCCGACGACCCCGTGGTGATGACGACGCGCTCCGGCCCGATCGAGACGCCGTAGGTTTCGCGGTAATGGCGGGCGATTCGCTCGCGCAAGGGAAGGTTGCCGAGCGCGTCCGTGTAGCCGAGGACATCCGCGTCGATGGCGGCCTTCGCCGCCTCTCGGGCTGCACGCGGGGCAGGCGTGCCGGGCTGGCCCACTTCCATGTGGACGACGTTCTCGCCGTGCGCCTGGCGCTCATTGGCCGCGCGCATGATGTCCATCACCACGAATGGCGAGATCGAGCCGCGGCGCGCCGGGATCGGCCGCGCGCCGCTCAAGGGGCCGGGGGTGCCGCTGTCCTTCATTGAAACATCCCTCCACGTCGGTTTGCCGCCGCGCGCCACGCGCCGTCCGTATCAGGTGCCACGCTTCCGCCCCATTGGTCCAGCTTGATGGCGCCCGGCAGCGATGACAAGCTTGTGTCTGCGGCGCGTACTCCTGTTGACCGCGCTTTGCGGCCACTCTACTGTTCCAACGGCTGAAATTCGCGTCATGGCCAGTGGCGCGTTTGCAGCGGATTCAGGTATCGGCAGGCGCATTGAGGATCTGCGGGTTCCTAAAGTCTAAAGAGTGGCGATGACCGGGCGGTCCTCAATATCCAGGCCGCCGCGAGCGGCGGCAGGAACTCGGAGTCCCGGTCACGATATCAGTCTCAGTGTTCAGTCCGGCAAACAGCTTAGCGGGCGGCGCTTAACATCCGATGGCGAAGACAAGACCGTTTTCCAGATACCAATCCCCGAAACAGTTTCCCCTTTCCGCAACAGCGGCATTCTGCCGGCGAACGGGGCGCAAACTCCTGTGCCTGGTTGTGGCGTCGGCCATGCTTTTCGTGCAGGCCGGGGCGGCGCATGCCCTCAAGCTGATCCGCGACAGCGAGATCGAGGCGCTCATCGCCGATTATGCGACGCCGATCTTCCGCGTGGCGGGGCTCGGCTCGCACGGCATCCAGATTCACATCGTCAACGACAACTCGTTCAACGCTTTCGTCGTCGACGGGCAGAACATGTTCATCCACACGGGCGCCATCCTCAAAGCCGAGACGCCTAACGAACTCATCGGCGTCATCGCCCACGAGACCGACCATATCTCCGGCGCCCATGTGGTGCAGCGCTACCGGCAGGTGGCGCGCATGCAGTCGGCGGCGCTGATTCTCAACATCCTCTCCATCGGCGCCATGGTCGGCGGAGCGGTGGCGGGAAGCAGCGAGGTCAGCCAGGGCGGAGCCGCGGGGCTCTACGCGGGCAGCTCGGTGCTGCAGCGGTCGATGCTCTCCTATGCGCGCGGGCAGGAATCCGCGGCCGACCGCGCGGCGGTGTCGTACCTGACTCAGACGAGGCAGTCGCCCGCGGGGATGCTCGAAACGTTCCGCCGGCTCGGCGATCAGTCGATCGGCACGCTGCAGTTCGTCGATCCTTATCTGCAGACGCACCCGCTGCCGCAATCGCGCGTCGCCGCGCTGCGCAGCCTCGCCGAAAGCAGCCCGTATTTCTATGAGAAAGATCCGCCGGATCTGCAATACCGCCATGACATGGTGAAGGCGAAGCTCCTGGCGTTCACCAACAGGACCAATCCGCAACTCGTCTTCCGGACCTATCCCGAGAAGGACCGGTCGATGCCTGCGCGCTACGCCCGCGCCGTCGCGCTCTATTTCGTCGGCGGCGTCCGCTCGGCGGGTCCGGAACTCGACGCCCTGATCGCCGCCCAGCCCGACAACCCCTATTTCTACGAACTCAAGGGCCAGTTCCTCCTTGAAAGCGGAAAGACCGCGGCGGCCATCGCCCCCTTGCGCAAGGCGGTGGCTCTGGCGCCGGACGCCGGTCTCATGCGCGTCATGCTGGGGCAGGCGATGGTGGCCAGCGACGAACGGTCTCTCCTCGGAGACGCTCTGCGGCATCTGCAAAAAGCTGTGGTGAAAGAAAAACAATCCGTGATTGGCTACCGTCAGCTTGCGATTGTATATAGCCGTCTCAACCGCAAGCCGGAAGCTGAACTGGCGTCGGCGAAATCGTTCTTCTACGAGGGCAATGCCGATTACGCCAAGATTCACGCGGAACGGGCGATCAGGGCGTTTCCAGAGGGATCGCCAAACTGGATGGGTGCGAACGACATTATCAACGACGTCGCCATCTATAAGAAAATGAAGGCCGATGCCGACAAGTGAACCAACTGCCGGCGAATAGACCGAATTGGAGTTTTGGAATGAATTTCAGACGCATCCTTGCAGTGACGGCGCTATGCGCGGGTCTGGCGGGCGCGGGCATCATGGCCGCCGCCCCGTCGAAGGCCGAGGACACGAAGCCTTTCGACGCCAAGCAGACCGAGGCGATTCAAAACATCCTGAAAGATTATCTCCTCAAGAATCCGGAAATCGTGCGCGACGCCATCAACGAGTTGAACAAGCGCCAGGAAGCCGCAACGGAAGCGCACCGCAAGACGGTCCTCGGTTCGCTCTATAAGGACGAGACGCCCTACAGCACTGGCAAGGGCAAGATCACGCTGGTCGAGTTCTTCGATTACAATTGCGGCTTCTGCAAGCGCGCCTTCTCCAAGATCATGAAGGCGGCGGAGAAGGAAAAAGATCTGCGCGTCGTCTTCGTCGAGTTCCCGATCCTGTCGGAGGAGTCGAAGCTGGCCTCGCAGGCGGCCATCGCCGCCGCGAAGCAGAACAAATATTTCGATTTCCACCGTGCGCTGATGTCGGCCCCCGGCGCCGTCGGCGAGAAGAAAATTTACAAGGTGGCGAAGGAGGTCGGGCTCGATGTCGAGAAGCTCAAGGCGGATATGAAGTCTGAAGAGGTCGATCAGCAAATCGAAAAGAACCTGCAGCTCGGCTCGGCCATGGCGATTCAGGGTACGCCCGCCTTTTTCATCGGCGACGAGGCGATCCCGGGCGCGCCGGAAAATCTGGACGAGCTGATCTCGAAGGCAGCGGCCAAGGTGCGCCAGAGCGGCTGCGCCGCCTGCTGAGTCGTGCGGCTGCCGCTTTTCGGCAATATTTCTGCGCCTTGATGAGGCCGCGTCGATGCGGCCTCATTTTTTTGTGGCCGCCTGCGGGGTGTCAGGGGTATGCCATAGCCATGAATCCGATCTACGTCCTCAACGGCCCCAACCTGAACCTGCTTGGCCAGCGCCAGCCGGACATTTACGGCCGCGATACCCTGGCCGATATCCACGCCCGTCTGGAGGCCCGCGCAACGATGCTCGGGCTGGCCATCGACTTCCGCCAGAGCAACCACGAGGGCGTGCTGGTGGACTGGATCCAGGAGGCCCGCGTCAGGGCCTCGGCCATCATCATCAACCCGGCGGCGCTCACCCACACCTCGGTGGCGCTGCTCGACGCGCTCGTTGCGGCGGAGCTGCCGGTCATCGAGGTGCATCTGTCGAATATCCACAGCCGCGAGCCGTTCCGCCGCCATTCTTATGTGTCGCAGGCCGCGACCGGCGTTATCTGCGGGCTGGGGAGCAGAGGATACGAGCTTGCGCTTGACGCACTGGCCGCGCGGCTCCAATCAGTAGCTGAAACGCGCGACGTCTGAGGGGAACTGCAAGTGGCGGCTGACGCAAACGACAACAAGAAACTGGGCCCGGTGGACGAGAGCCTCATTCGCAACCTCGCCGGGCTGCTGAACGAAACCGGGCTGAGCGAGATCGAGATCGAGCAGCAGGGCCTGCGTATCCGGATCGCGCGGCAGGCGGTGATCACGGCCGCCGTGCCGCAGGTAGCCACGGCTGCGGGCGGCGCCTCCGCAGGCGCGGGCGCAGCTCCGGCAGCGAAGGACGCGGCCAGCGATCCCGGCGCGGTCACGTCGCCGATGGTCGGGACCGTCTACCGCGCGCCTGCGCCGGAAGCGCCGCCTTTCGTCGAAATCGGTTCGGTCGTGAAGCAGGGGCAGACGCTTCTTATCATCGAAGCCATGAAGACCATGAACCACATTCCCGCGCCGCGCGCCGGGACGGTCAAGGCCATCCTCGTCGAGAACGGCCAGCCGGTCGAATTCGGCGAACCGCTGATGATCATCGAATAAGGCGCGCGGGGACATGTTCGATAAAGTCCTCATCGCCAACCGCGGCGAGATCGCCCTCCGCATTCAGCGGGCCTGCAAGGAGCTGGGCATCAGGACCGTCGCCGTTCATTCGACGGCGGACGCCAACGCCATGCATGTCCGGCTCGCCGACGAGAGCGTGTGCATCGGTCCGCCGCCGGCGGGACAGAGCTACCTCAACATTCCGGCGCTGCTGGCCGCTTGCGAGATCACCGGCGCCGACGCCGTGCATCCCGGTTACGGTTTTCTGTCGGAGAACGCGCGCTTCGCCGAAATCCTCGAAGAGCACGCCATCACGTTCATCGGCCCGACCTCGGCGCATATCCGCACCATGGGCGACAAGATCCAGGCGAAGGAAACCGCCAAGGCGCTCGGCATACCGGTGGTGCCCGGCTCGGACGGGGCGGTGAGGTCCGACGCGGATGCGCGCGAAGTGGCGCGTGCGACCGGCTACCCGGTGCTCGTCAAGGCGGCGGCGGGCGGCGGCGGGCGCGGCATGAAGGTGGCGCAGAACGAGGAAGAGCTGCCAGTGGCGCTCGCCACGGCCCGCGCTGAATCCAAGGCGGCCTTCGGCGACGACGCGCTGTATATGGAAAAGTACCTCACCAGGCCGCGCCACATCGAAATCCAGGTGCTGGGCGACGGCCAGGGCAACGCCATCCACATGGGTGAGCGCGACTGCTCTTTGCAGCGACGGCATCAAAAGGTGTGGGAAGAGGCGCCTTCGCCCGCCCTCAACGCCTCGCAGCGGCAGGAGATCGGCGCCACCGTCGCCGCCGCCATGTAGCCGCCGAGCACCAGGACGGGCACGAGCCCGCGCCATGACAGCGGCCCGTCGCCGTTGCGCCGCGGCGGCCGGCGCATGATGTCG
>JBNKDX010000021.1:0-12878 GCA_050288485.1 Rhodomicrobiaceae bacterium
CAGCAGCGAGGGCTCGAACGAGGAGGGCCACTCGGCTCTCGCGGAGGCGTTGGCCAACGCGGCGGCGGAGGAGCTCGCGGCCGCAGCGGCGGAGGCAGAGGCCCCGGCGAAAGCAGCGCCGCAAGGGCCGGTGTGGCGGACGAAGCGCAAGCCCGAGCATCCCGGCGACGAAACGGCGTCCGCCTGAACCGCGGCCGGACTTGAGATTTCCTGAATTCGTAGCGAGTGACCCCGCGATGGCATCGAGACTGCACAGCAAGGACCCGCAATTCGAGGCGGATTTCGCCGCCCTTCTGGCCGCCAAGCGCGAGCAGGCCGAGGACGTGGACGCCGCCGTTCGCGACATCATCCGCGCGGTGCGGGAGCGTGGCGACGCGGCCGTCATCGAATACACCAGCCGCTTCGACGGCCTCGACCTGACGCCGGACCGGCTCCGCATGAGCGCGGCGGACATCGAGAGCGTCATGAGCCGCGCGAACGCCGCGGACGTCAAGGCGCTGACCTTCGCGCGCGACCGTATCGAGGCGCATCACCGCCGCCAGTTGCCTTCGGACGATCGCTATACCGATGCCGCCGGTGTGGAAATGGGCTACCGGTGGACCGCAGTCGAGGCGGTGGGCCTTTACGTGCCGGGCGGCCTCGCGTCCTATCCGTCCTCCGTGCTGATGAATGCGATCCCGGCCAAGGTGGCGGGCGTGCCGCGTCTCGCCATGACGGTTCCTGCCCCGCGCGGCGAGGTCAATCCGCTGGTGGCGGCGGCGGCGCATCTCGCGGGCGTGGACGAGGTCTACACCATTGGCGGCGCGCAGGCCGTGGCGGCGCTCGCCTATGGTGCCGGGAGCATCCGCCCGGTAGCCAAGATCGTCGGCCCCGGTAACGCCTATGTCGCCGCCGCCAAGCGGCAGGTGTTCGGTACGGTCGGCATCGACATGATCGCGGGGCCGTCAGAGGTGTTGATCGTCGCCGACGGTAGCAACGACCCGCAATGGATCGCCGCCGACCTGCTGGCGCAGGCCGAGCATGACCGCGCCGCGCAGTCCATCCTCATCACCACCGACACCCGGTTCGCGGATGCGGTCGAAGCCGCCGTGGATGCTCAGCTTGCGAGGCTCCCGCGGGCCGAGGTGGCGGGGGAGAGCTGGCGCGAATTCGGCGCCATCATCATCGTGGAAGACCTGCGCGAAGCGCCGCCGCTCGTTGACCGCATTGCGCCCGAGCATCTGGAACTGGCGATTGGAGACGCCGGCGCCGAGGCGCTGATGGCCGAAATCCGCAATGCCGGGGCCATCTTCCTGGGCGCGTGGACGCCGGAGGCCATCGGCGACTATGTGTCGGGGTCGAACCATGTGCTGCCGACCGCCCGCTCGGCGCGGTTCTCGTCGGGTCTCGGCGTGCTCGATTTCATGAAGCGCACATCCATCCTGCGGCTCACCGGGAAGAGCCTCGCCGCGCTCGGTCCCGCCGCCATGACGCTTGCCGCCGCGGAAGGCCTGGACGCGCACCGCCGCTCGGTGGCCATCCGCCTCGGCATAGGCGAGGCCGACCAGCGCGCCTCCGCAGCCGAAAGGCGCAAGGCGCCGTGACGGTGAGCAGGGCAGAGCAGGAGTGTCACAGCGAGGCTCTGTGCGTGCCGCCAGCCTTTCCGGGGATGCGCATCGGTCTTCTGGGCGGCTCGTTCAACCCGGCGCATGAAGGGCATCTGCACATCAGCCGCGTCGCGCTGGCGCGGCTCGGTCTGCATGCCATGTGGTGGCTGGTCACGCCGGGTAATCCGCTCAAAGCGCCCCGCGCCAGGGAAACCCTGCCGCAGCGGCTCGGCTCGGCGCGAGGCATCGCCCGGCATCCGCGTATCCGCGTCACGGCCTTCGAGGCAGCGTGCGGCTCGCACTTCACCGCCGATACGGTTGCGCTCCTGCTGCGGCGTTACAGCGGAGTACATTTCGTCTGGATCATGGGCGGGGATAATCTCGTACAATTCCACCGCTGGCGGGACTGGCGGCGCATTTTCGCCAGCATGCCTATTCTCGTCCTCGACCGCCCCGGCGCGCGTCTGCCCGCCATCGCCTCGCCCGCCGCGCGGGCCTTCGCCTGCGCCCGCCTCCCCGAAGAGAGCGCAGCCGCGCTGCCTCTCCGGCCGCCGCCCGCCTGGGTTTACGCCAGCCTGCCGCTGTCGCCGTTGTCATCGACCGCGATCCGGGCGGACCTTGCCGCGTCGGGAGCAGGAAATTAACACCTCCGCGCTTGTACGGCTTGAAAACCGAGGGGGCCTGAGGCACATTCATCAATGGTGAGAGAGCACGGTGCCGGATATTGTCCAGTAGTGCTGGCGGTTGCGTGATCTCGACCATGTTCCACGACGGAAGGAAAACGATCTGATAATGCACACTTCGACAGAGGCTGCCCCGCGCAGCCGGCCTACGCCCGCATCCGCTGCCAAGCTGCAGGGCGAAACGGGACTTCTTGCGATTGTGCTAACCTCCCTTTCCGACGCCAAGGCTGAAGAAATCGTCTCCATCGACCTCCACGGCAAGACGTCGATCGGCGACCACATGGTCATTGCGTCCGGGCGGTCTCAGCGGCATGTCGGCGCCATCGCCGATCAGGTCATGGAAAAGCTGAAGGACGGCGGCCATAGGAATCTTCGCGTGGAAGGGATGCCGCAATGCGACTGGGTGCTCATCGACGGAGGCGACGTGATCGTGCACGTCTTCCGCCCCGAGGTGCGCCAGTTCTACAACCTTGAGAAGATGTGGTCGGTTGACAGGCCGGCCGACCCGGCATCCATGTAGGAGTGCGGCGCGCGAAAGCGTGAAGCAGCGGCCCGCCGGGGAGGAAAGCGGAGCGGGACGGTGAAGATTGCGCTTCTCTGCGTGGGCAAGCTCAAGGAGGACGCGGAACGGCAGATCGTCGGCCGCTATCTGGAGCGCTTCCGGCACACGGGAGCGGCTCTCGGCTTCGCAGCTTCGCAAATGATCGAACTGCCCGAATCGCGCGCTGCCACGGCGAAGGAGCGCAAGGCCGGTGAGGCTGCGGAACTGCGCCGGCGCATGGCCTCCGGGGCCTGTGTCCTGGCGCTGGACGAGCGTGGCGCGACTCTGACGAGCCAGGATTTTGCGCAGAAGCTGGCCGCTTGGCGCGACGAGGGCGTGCGTAACCTCGCCATCGTCATCGGCGGCCCGGACGGGCTCGATTCCGATTTCATCAAGGACGCGCAGGCAGCACTATCGCTCGGGCGGCTGACGCTGCCGCACGGGCTCGCGCGGGCGGTGCTGGCCGAGCAGCTTTACCGTGCGGCAACCATCCTCGCGGGGCACCCTTATCACCGGGAATAGAGCGCCGGGCTGCAGTTCGTGCCCGCCTCAGACTTCCACCTCGAACTGCATCCCGTCATAAGCGGGCACCGCGCCCTCCGGCAGTTCGCGGCGCAGCGTTTCGTAATCCATATCGACGCTCAGATGCGTGCAGATGGTGTGTTTCACGTTGAGGCGCGCGGCCCATTCCAGCGCCTGTTCGATGGAGAAATGGCTGGGGTGCGGGACATGTCTCAGCGCGTCCACGATCCACACATCGAGATCCTGCAGGAGGGGCAGACTTTCCGGCGGCAGGCCGCCCAGGTCGGTCGAATAGGCGACGCTGCCGAAACGAAAGCCGAGCGAGTCGATGTCGCCGTGATGCTGGCGGAAGACGGCGACGGTGATATCCCCGCCTGCGCCGCCGATGGTCATCTCCTGGCCCGGCTCGATCACATGGCCCTTGACGATGGGCGGATAATTGTTGCCCGGCTGCAAGCCGAAACAGTAGTCGAAGCGCCTTTGCAGCACTTCGCCCGTCGCCTGGTTGAAATAGAGATTGATGCGGCTCCGGCGGCCATAGGAGAAGATGCGCAGATCGTCGATACCGTGTGTGTGGTCGGCATGGTCGTGGCTGTAGAACACGGCGTCGACCGTCTTGACGCCGGCGTCCAGCATTTGTTCGCGGAAGTCGGGGCCGGTATCCACGACGACGGTGGTGCGGCCTTCGGTCCCGAGCCGTTCGACGAGGAGCGCGCAGCGCCGCCGCCGGTTGCGGGGGGTGGAGGGGTCACATTTTCCCCAGTTTCCGTCGATGCGTGGAACGCCGGTCGAGGTGCCGCAGCCCAGGATGGTGAAGCGCAGCGTCATGCGGCCGGACTCGCCCGCCTGGGCAGGACGCCCTCGGCTTTGTCGAACAGGCGGAAGAAATTCGCCGTGGTCGCCGCCGCTATCTCCGCCTCGCTGACGCCTTTCACCTCGGCGAGTGTCCGGGCTGTGTAGCGCAGGAATGACGGCTCGTTGCGCTTGCCGCGATAAGGCTCCGGCGCGAGATACGGAGCGTCGGTCTCGACCAGCAGGCGGTCGAGCGGGATGGAGGCGGCGACTTCACGCAGCGCCTCCGATTTCTTGAAGGTCAGGACGCCGGAGAAGGACACATAGAGCCCGAGCGAGACCGCCTTCGCCGCCAGTTCCGGCCCGCCGGTGTAGCAGTGAAGGAGCGCCTTGAACGCGCCTTTGGCTATCTCCTCTTCGAGGATTTCAGCGGTATCGGCCTCCGCGTCGCGCGTGTGGATGATGAGCGGAAGGCCCGTCTCCCGCGCAGCGGCGATGTGCCGGCGGAAGCCCGTCTTCTGATCCTCCGGCGGGCTTTTCTTGTAAAAATAGTCCAGCCCGGCCTCGCCGAACGCCACCACCTTCGGGTGGCGCGACAGCTCCACCATCTCGGCCAGCGGGATGTCCAGTTCCTCATGGGCGTAATGCGGATGCGTGCCCACCGAGCAGCACACATAGGGCAGCCGCTCGGCGACCTTGCGAAGGCGCTCGAATTTGCGAATGCGCGTGGACACGGTGAGGATCGCGCCGACGCCCGTGGCCAATGCGCGGGCGGTGACCGCGTCGAGGTCGTTCTCGAAATAGTCGAGGTGGCAGTGGCTGTCTACGAGCATCGGCTATCCATAGGTGTTCAGTTTGCAGGCTCCGGCAATGCCGTCGTGAGCCTCTACATAGGTCTTGGCAACGCCGGAGGAAAGGCCCGGCCAACAAGGTTGAGGACAGGGTCTTTCCTGCAGCCACGATGGATGGCCGGGTCGCGTCCGGCCATGACGGAGAGGAAAGGGGGACGCATTTACTTGGCTGTAGCGCTGGCCTCCGGCTCGACATAGCGCGGGAACACCGGAGCCAGCGCGCCCAGCGCCGTCCCCGCGCTCAGGCGATGGCCGCTGCCCAGATGGGCGAAATCGCGCTCGCTCGCCGCCACGCCGAGCTGATCGAGGAGCTTCGCCGCCGAGGCGGGCACGAACGGTTGCACCAGGATCGCCACCTGCCGCAGCACTTCCGCGGTGACGTAGAGCACCGTCCCCATCCGCGCCGGATCGGTCTTCCTCAACGCCCAGGGCGCCTCGGCTGCGAAATAACGGTTGGCGTCGCTCACCACGGCCCATACCGCCTCAAGAATGCGGTGCAGCGCCTGCCGCTCCATCGCCTCGCGCGCAGGCCCGATCAGTCCGTCCGTCGCCGCCAGAAGCGCCTTGTCCGCCTCCGAGAATGCGCCGGGCTCCGGAATTTTGCCCCCACAATTCTTCGTGATCATCGACAGCGAGCGCTGCGCCAGATTGCCGAGATTGTCGGCGAGATCGGCGTTGGTGCGGTTGACGATCGCCTCGTGGCTGTAGCTGCCGTCCTGGCCGAACGCCACTTCGCGCAGGAGAAAATAGCGCAGCTGATCCACGCCATAGGCCTCCGTCAGCGAAAACGGGTCGATGACGTTGCCGACCGATTTCGACATCTTCTCGCCGCGGTTGTAGAGAAAGCCGTGACTGAACACGCGTTTCGGCAGAGGCAGCCCCGCCGACATCAGGAAAGCGGGCCAATAGACCGCGTGAAAGCGCGTGATATCCTTGCCGATCATGTGGATGTCGGCGGGCCAATACTTTTTGTATTTGGCTGCATCTTCGTTGGGGAAGTCCACGCCGGTGATATAATTGGTCAGCGCATCCACCCACACATAGATGATGTGGCCGGGCGCGTCCGGCACCGGGATGCCCCAGTCGAATGTCGAGCGCGACACCGACAGGTCTTTCAGCCCGCTTTTCACGAAGCTCACGATCTCGTTGCGCCGCTCGGGCGGGAGGATGAAGTCCGGGTTCGCCTCGTAATAATCGAGCAGGGGCTTCTCGTATTTCGACAGGCGGAAGAAATAGGTCGCCTCCTCGGTCCACTCCACCGGCGTTCCCTGTCCGCCGATGCGCACGCCGTCCTCGCGCAGCGTGGTCTCATCCTCGGCGTAATAGGCCTCGTCGCGCACAGAATACCAGCCCGCGTAGGAATCGAGATAGATGTCACCCGCCGCCAGCATCCGCCGCCAGATCTCCGACACGGAGTCGTAATGGCGCTTCTCCGTCGTGCGGATGAAGTCGTCGTTGGAGATGTTCAGCGCCTCGGCCATCTGCTTGAAGAGCTGCGTGTTGCGCTCACCCAACTCGCGAGGGCTTATGCCTTCCTTCGTGGCCGTCTGCTTCATTTTCAGGCCGTGCTCGTCCACGCCCGTAAGAAAGAAGACGTCGAAGCCGTCCAGACGCTTGAAGCGCGCGATGACATCCGTGGCGATCGCCTCATAGGCGTGGCCGATATGCGGCGCGCCGTTCGGGTAGGAAATGGCGGTCGTGATGTAAAACGGCGTCTTGGCAGCCGCCTTTTTCGGCGCAGCCTTCCTGGCGCCCGCGGCACGGCTGGCGGACGGCTTCTTCGCCGCGGAAGCTTTCTTCGGTTTGTCCACCATGGAGGTCAGAGATCCCGCTCAAGGCGATCGGGCGCGAAAATCACATGGCCCGGCTGGCGGCCTGCCGGGCCGTGCGCTCGATCTGTTCGAAAACCGTCAGCGTCAGGGCCGCCTTGTCGAGGTTGAGCCGTTCCGCTTCGCCGCGCATCTCGCGGACTGTTTCCCACACCGCGGCCCAATCCGCAAGGCTTCCCGCGGCCATACCGGACGCAAATCGCGCCATCTGCGGGAAGCTGGAATCCGGTTGTTGGCCAGTGACGCAGCGGTGCATGGCCTCGCTGAGCGTTTCTTCCAGCAGATCGAAGGCCATGCCATGCGCCTCGCTGTTGTGCCCCGACGTCAGCGCGATAAGGCGATGCAGCGCGGCCCGGTCCATGCGCGGCAGGCTGGCGAGGATGGCGAGCAGCAACTCGAACAGCGCCAGGCCGCCACCATCGAGGAGTTGCAACACGCGCCGCGGGGAGCCCTTGGCGAGCGCCAGCAGCTTGGACAGTTGCGCTTCGTCCGGCATGTCGCGCCCGGAACGGCGGCATGCGGCGGCAACGGCCGACTTGAGCGCGCCGGGCGACAGCGGCTCCAGGCGCAGAGTGCGGCAGCGTGAGCGGATGGTCGGCAGAAGCCGCCCGGGCGCGTTGGCGATGACAAGAAACACAGTACGTAGCGGCGGCTCCTCCAGCGATTTCAGAAGCGCGTTCGCCGAATTGGCGTTGAGATTGTCGGCCGCGTCGATGACCACCGCGCGCCAGGGCGTCGCCGCAGTGCGCTGCAGAAAATGGCGCAACTGCCGGATATCGTCGATGGCGATGGATTGGCGGAACTTCTTACCCGCTGTGTCCCAGGCGCGCCGCACGACGATCAGGCCGGGGTGTGAAAGATGGGCCACCTGCCGGGCGGTCTTGTGATCATCGGGCAGGGCGAGCGAGGCTGCCTGCGGCGGCAGTTCCTCGTCCTGCGCCAGCAGAAACCGCGCCGCGCGATAGGCGAGGGTGGCCTTGCCGATGCCCTCCTCGCCGGTGAGAAGCCAGGCGTGATGAAGCCGCCCCGACGCCATGGCTCCGGCAAGGACGGCCTCACCCGCCTCATGGCCGAAAAACTCGTGCGTCTCGCGCGGATGCGGCCAGTCGCCGAGCCGATCCGCCTCGGGCGGCGCCTCAATTTCGGTATCGATGACGCGCGGCGCTCTTGCCATGATGCCCTTCTACGTCCGAACAGCCGGAACCCCATCCCAAGTATTGAACTCAGGCGGCAATCTGGCCGAAGCCGGGATGACATCATGCTTTATTAGCGGACCGCCACGGCGGGCGCAAACAGGCCGAGCCGCTCGCACACGACCGACCAGATCTTCTCCGCCACCTCGTCCGGCGGCCGCGTTGAGTCGATGACCACGCAGCGCCATGGTTCGGCCTTGGCAATCTCCAGAAATTCCTGCCGCAAATCCTTGTGGAAGCCGAGCTTCATGACCTCGAAACGGTCGTCCTTGCCGCCGTCGTCCGCGTTGCGCGCCTGGGCGCGGCGCAGCCCTTCCTCAGGCGGCAGGTCGAGAATCAGCGTCAGGTCGGGGCGCGTCGATCCGGCGACGATTCGCTCCAGCGCATTCAGCGCCCCGATGGATACGCCGCCTGCCGCGCCCTGATAGGCGCGGGTGGAGTCGAAGAAACGGTCGGAAATGACGATGCGCCCCCGCGCCAGGGCCGGACGGATCGTCAGCTCCAGATGCGAATCGCGCGCGGCGTAGAAAAGCAGCGCCTCGCCCATCGGCCCGAATTCCTTGGCCTGGCCGGAAAGCAGCACCTCGCGTATGGCTTCCGCCCGCGGCGACCCGCCCGGCTCGCGCGTCAGAAGCACATCGAAGCCTTCGCGCACGAGCCTTTCCTTGAGGCGTCGGGCCTGCGTGCTCTTGCCCGCGCCCTCGCCGCCTTCGAATGTGATGAATTTTCCTGCCGTCACGTCCCGCCCCTCGTCAGCCTGCCGCTATCAACTAGTGCAGCGTCTTCTGCCGATGTATGAGCCATCCGAACGCCAGATGGAAGGCTGAGTCGATCCCCTGGCGGATGATCCCGGCTGTCGCAACCGGCTCGGCGGCCTCCAGCGGTGTTGCAGCCGAGATACCGTCCGCGGCTGTCACACGCAGTTCGCCAATCTGCTGGCCCTGCTCAACCGGCGCCTTGACCGGCCCAAGGTAGAAAAGCTGGCCGCGCAGCTTCTTGGCCCTGGCATTCTTGGGTAGCAGGATGGTGACCGGCCCGCCATTGATGCCGCGCAGCTTGACATGAAACTGCTGGCCGCCCCAGACGCGGGCCTCGGCGACAGTCTCACCAGGAGCAAAGAGCGTGAACTTCGAGAAATTGCGGAAGCCCCAATTGACCATGCGCGCCGCCTCGACCTTGCGCGCCGAGGAACTCTTGATGCCGTTCTCGACGACAATCAGTCTGCGTCCGTCCTGCACCGCCGAGCCGACGAGGCCGTAGCCGGACTCTTCTGTATACCCGGTCTTCAGGCCGTCGGCGCCGACCTTGGCGTAGAGCAGCGGGTCGCGATTGTAGAAAATGTGCTTGCGGTAGCGGAATTCTTTCTGCGCGAACATCGGGTAGTATTGAGGATATTTTTCGATGATGTGCTTCGCCAGCATGGCCAGCTCGCGCGCCGTCATGAGCTGCTTGGGATTCGGCAGACCGCTCGAATTGCCGAAAGTCGATTTCTTGAGGCCGATCCTGCGCGCGTAATCCGTCATCATATCGACGAACGCCTCTTCCGTGCCCGCGATGCCCTCCGCCAGAATGATGCAGGCGTCGTTGCCCGACTGCACGATTACGCCCTGGAGCAGGTCGCTGACCTTGACCGACGTATTGAGGGGAGCGAACATCGCCGACGTATGCGACGGCGCGCCGCCGTCCCTCCAGGCATGAAGGCTCACCGGGAACTCGGTGTCCATGGTGATCCTGCCCTTCTCCAGCGCCTCGAAAACGACGGCGAGCGTCATGAGCTTGCTCATGCTGGCGGGCGCCATGAGTTCGTCCGCACTTTTCTCGAACAGGACAGTCATGGTCTCGGCATCCAGGAGAATGGCGTATTTGGCGTCGGTCTCCATCTGCGCATGCGCGGCACTGATGCTTCCGCAGGCAAGAAACAGAACAGAAAGCAAAGCGGTGCAAAGACGCAACATCGGAATCATGGGAGTTCGTGACAAAATCTGGGTTGGGACGATCCTGGCCAGGGCACTATCGGCCGCATGGCCGCAAATTGCAATGCCTGCCCGTGAAAACACTTGCATTCGTCCGTCCTTTGTGGCGCGTGCGGTTCATGTTTCATGGGCGGGCAGAATCCTGGCTTTGGTGAGACCGGCGGCGCGGATGCGGTTGATGACAGCCTGCGCCCGTTCGGCTTCGGCAAAGGGACCGAGACGCAGGCGGTGCGTGATCGCCGTACCGGTGGTGGTCAGTTCAACTCTGGTGGGAGCAATCTCTTTCAGAATGCCCGCCAGCTTGTCCGCCGTCGCGCGCTTGGCGAAGACGCCCGCCTCGACATAGACGGGACGGGATGGAAGCTGCGCGGCGGCCGTTCGCTGCGTTGCTGTCTTTTTGTGTTGCGCGACGGCGGCGGGGCGGGTGGCCGGTTTCGTGCGATGCGGCGCGGTGCGGGTCGCGGCGATGCGGCGCGGGCGGGCGGTCGTGACGCGCGTCCTCGTCTTGCTGCGGGCCCGGGGATGCGCCGTGGGCCTGGACAGGCTGGCATGCAACGCGGGCGCCCGGCGCGGACGATGATAACGGTTCACTGCCGGCATCGCCTGTGGCAGGCGGTCAGCGATGAATTTTCGTTCGCGCGAGCCGTCTCCGGCCGTTTCCGGCGTCAGCAGCACGGTGTACCCGGCTGTGACGTAGCCGGGTTGTTGCTGCCACGCGGGGGCGGCCGGAGCCGTGCCTCGCGTGCGCCGCGAGGCAGCCCCGCCATTCGTATAGTTCGACGCCGTCGCGTTTTCCGAAATCAGCGCCTTGGCCGGGGACGCGGCATAGGCGACGCGCGGCCCCGCCCAGCGCTGGGCGGCGAGGATGCTGCGCTCGTAGCGGTCGTCGCCGTTCAGCGGCGCCTGACCGACATATTGCACGCGCACCGGTCCCGTGCCCGCGCCATCGAGTTGCAGAAGCGACGCCACGCCCCACGACAGGTCGATGATCCGCCCGTTGACGAAGGGGCCGCCGTCGTTGACGCGCACGACCAGCGACCGCCCGTTTCGCGAGTTCGTCACCCGGACATAGCAGGGCAGCGGCAGTGTGGGGTGCGCGGCGGTCAGGGCTTCCATGTCGTAAATCTCGCCATTTGCGGTGCGCCGCCCGTGAAAATCCTCGCCATACCACGATGCGATGCCGGTCCTGTCATAGTTGGGCTCTTCTCGCGGAACATGGGTCTGCCCGTTGATCGTGTATGATGATCCCAGTTTGTAGCGGCCGCCGCCCTTCGGCGCCGGCTTGCCCGGCTGCACGACGCGGGGGCCGTAGCCTCTGCTCTTGCTCCCCCAGATGCTGCCGCTCCCGCTGCACCCGGCCAGAACCAGAACGGCGATACACACCAGCCCGAGGCGCACGCACCATGCGCTGCATGCACCTGTCCGCACATGGCCGAGAGAAAACAAGATACGCAACCTGCTGTAAAACCCTCGCCAAAGTTCTGGCTTGCACAACGAAAAGTTGTAGAGCGGCTTGCTTAGGATCGGGTAAAGAGGCGTCTACGCCTCAACTTTGGTTTGGCTTCGCGCGGGATGGCAGGTGATAGCGTCTAGTACGCCCCGCAGGAAGTCCTGACCCACTTGCCGCACATGCTCTTCAGGACTTCTCAGCGGTAAGGCGTACTAGCAACTTGTTGAATCTAGTACAGCTTATCCGCCGGAAGTCCTGCCCCGTATCGCACTCCGCACTATGTGGCCAGCGGTTTGCTGGTGAAGGTCCAGCGCAGGGGCTTGGCCATGGTCTCGTTGAAGTAGGCGATGAAGACCTCGATGCGTGACTTGAGTTCGGCCGTCGATTTGAAATGACGGCGGACGGCGGCGCCATGTAATCTTGCTGCCGACGTCAGCAGCGCGGGTTATCGCCAAACCGGCGCCCAACTGGACAAACAAAAAAACCCTTTGAAGCAAGGCTGCGACGACATATAATTATCAAGGTTGAATTTGGGTTGACGGCATTGTCACCACTCCCCCTGTTATTGATCGTTTTTCTTCTATTTTCTGGGAACGGAGGGGTGTGTGCCAAGGAAACTGCCTTGGAGCAGCTTGCCCCTGAAAAGGCTGCATCAACTGCAAGTACAGCTAATAATCAACTTTCTTTCATTCCATCCAGGCCGACATTGCGGTGCCGATCGAATGGGGCAGGTCCCGATTTCGGTAAGAGCACCCCGAAAGTCGTTTGCCCGGCCCAGCCGGAATATGATCCGGTCTGTTTCGCTAACCGCATTGCACCATTTGGACACGTCAGACGGGCGGCGTCATACCCGTTCGGTCTGGCCTATGTTCGCGGGCCTCCCGACAAGTCGACCTTACGCCGTTCCACCTGACGGCAGGCTTCACTCACCAATTTATCCTGGTTTGCATGGGATCTTGTGCCACGGATGAGCACAATTGATCCTTATTAAAGGCTATGCAGGTCTCAAGTATCCCCTCATTTTCAAACGATCCGAAAGATGGAGCCGATAGCTTTGTTTTCGGCGATGAGGTTTTGGAAGCGCTCCATTAGAGGACGCAAGGTTAGCTCCGCCATATTCGGGATGGCGTCGTAATAGAGGCACCCCTGACGGCTCATGAATCCCCTCATTTTTGCGAGACTCAATTTTGCCGCTCCCGTTTGGCGAAAAGGTTCATTAACGAAACGATTCGCGGCGGGGGATGATGAGGGCGGTTGCGCAGCAGGCAGAATTCATTGAGGAATATCTGGACGGCATATTCGGAGCCGACCTTCACACCAAGCGCGTCGCCTCCCTGGCATGCGGTGTGCTCGGCGTAATGACCAGCGCTTCTTTGGCGGTTTCGATCATCGGTCAGGCTCTGGCGCAGGCGCGCGGCAAATCTGCAAAGCATGCTATCAAACAGGTCGATCGCCTCC
>JBNKDX010000022.1:0-12844 GCA_050288485.1 Rhodomicrobiaceae bacterium
TACCTCGACCGCCTCCTGCGCCGCGGCCGGCGCCTCGCCCTCGCCGTCGACTCCTACAGCGTGCACCGCCTCATCATCACCGCCGTGCTCGCCGCCGTCAAGACCGCTTCGCGCCGCCTGCGGCGGTAAAGTCTTGACAGCCGCTGCGCGCGGACGGCTTTTCGCTCCCGCGTGGCCGGGACGAAGGAATGGCGTCCGGCCGAACAAAGGAATATCGATTTTAGAGGATAAGGGTTCATGGCTGATACCTACGATCTCATCGTCATCGGAACCGGCCCCGGCGGCTATGTCTGCGCCATTCGCGCCGCGCAACTGGGCATGAAGGTCGCCGTCGTCGAAAAGCGCGCCACGCATGGCGGCACCTGCCTCAATGTCGGCTGCATTCCGTCGAAAGCGCTGCTGCACGCCTCGGAGCTGTATGAAGAGGCCGCAAACGGCATGGGCCACATGGGCATCAAGGTGAAGCCCCAACTCGATCTGAAAGCGATGATGGCCTACAAGGCCGAGGGCGTGGAAGGCAACACCAAGGGCATCGAGTTCCTGTTCAAGAAGAACAAGATTGCCGTCTTCCGCGGGACTGGCCGCATCGCCGCGCCCGGCCAGGTGGAAGTCACGGCATCCGACGGCGGCGAGAAGACGGCATTGGCGGCCAAGGCCATCGTCATCGCCACCGGATCGGAACCTGCGCGCCTGCCGGGCATCGACATCGACGAAGAGCGAGTGATCACCTCCACCGGAGCTCTGTCGTTGAAGGCGGCGCCGAAGAAGCTGCTGGTCATCGGCGCGGGCGTCATCGGGCTGGAACTCGGCTCGGTATGGCGGCGTCTGGGCGCGGAGGTCACGGTCGTCGAATTCCTCGACCGGATCATTCCCGGCATGGACCTGGAGGTCGCCAAGCAGTTCCAGCGCATCCTCAACCGCCAGGGGTTCACCTTCAAGCTTGGCCACAAGCTGACCGCCGTGGAGATGGACGGCGCGGGCGTGAAAGCCACCATCGAGGCCGTGAAAGGCGGCGCGAAGGAGATCGTGGCCGCGGATGTCGTGCTGGTGGCGACGGGCCGCGTGCCCTATACGGACGGCCTCGGGCTGGAGGAGGCGGGCATCACGCTCGACAATCGCCGCCGCGTCGTGGTGGACGAGCATTATCAAACCAGCGTGCCGGGCATCTATGCCATCGGCGACGTGATCGCCGGGCCGATGCTGGCGCACAAAGCCGAGGACGAGGGCGTTGCCATCGCCGAGATCCTGGCGGGACAGGCGGGGCATGTGAATTACGGCGTCATTCCGGGCGTGATCTACACGACGCCGGAGGTGGCGTCGGTGGGCCGGACCGAGGAGGAGCTGAAGGAGGCGGGCGTCGCCTACACCGTGGGCAAGTTCCCGTTCACCGCCAACGGCCGCGCCAAGGTGAACCGTCAGACGGACGGCTTCGTCAAGGTCCTGGCCGACGCGGCGACCGACCGCGTGCTCGGTGTGCACATCATCGGGCCGGACGCCGGGAACATGATCCATGAGGCATGCGTGCTGATGGAGTTCGGCGGCTCGGCCGAGGATCTCGCCCGCACCTGCCACGCGCATCCGACCGAGAGCGAGGCGGTAAAAGAGGCCGCGCTGGCCGCCGCCAAACGCGCGATCCACATTTAACGCCACGCATGCACGGCCTGCCTGAGACGCGAATGCGGGGAAACGATGACCGGCTTCGGAAATATGTACAATAAAATCAGCATATTAAACTGTCACAAACGCTTCATCCGGCTGTCATAAAACATTGATGGCGGGATCGTAAATGTGCCGCCGGAGAGGCAGGCACGCTTGCCCGGCCTCCAACTCGAAGAAAGTCAAGGAGAGCATCGTGAAAGCCAGATTTGTCGCCCTTGCAGCGGCCACGGCAGTTGCCGGTTTGTTCGCCGCTCAGGCCCCCGCCTTCGCGCGCGACGAAGTCAAGATCGCCGGTTCCTCAACCGTTCTTCCCTATGCACGGATCGTCGCCGAGCAGTTCCAGAAGGCGAATCCGAAGTTCAAGGTCATCGTCGAGTCCGGCGGTTCAAGCGCTGGCATCAAGGAGTTCTGCAAAGGCGTTGGCCCCGAGTTCATCGACGTCGCCGACGCTTCGCGTCCGATGAAGAAGGCCGAGGTCGAAGCCTGCAAGAAGGCGGGCGTCAAGGAAATCGTCGAAGTCCGCTTCGGCTATGATGGCATCGTCTTCGCCTCCGACGTCGATGGCCCGGAATTCAAGCTGACGCCGAAGGACATGTTCCTGGCGCTCGCTCCGGAAATCGTAAAGGGCGGCAAGCTCGTCGCCAATCCGAATAAGACCTGGAAGGAAGTCAATCCGGCGTTCCCGCAGTGGGAGATCGTTGCGTTCATCCCGGGTGAAAAGCACGGCACACGCGAAGTCTTCGAAGTGAAGGTGCTGGAAGCAGGCTGCAAGGAAACCGGCGCCTACAAGCTGTACCAGGATCAGGCCAAGGCCGAAGGCAAGGACGAGAAGCACGCCAAGAAGGCTGCCGCGAAGGCCTGCATGAAGGTCCGCAAGGACGACAACGGCCAGCATGCCGTGGACATCGACGGCGACTACACCGAGACCCTCGCCCGTCTGGACAGCAACAAGAAGAGCATCGGCGTGTTCGGCCTCGCCTTCTACGAGAACAACACCGACAAGCTCCGCGTCGCCACCGTCAGCGATGTGAAGCCGTCGGTCGAGACCGTTGCCTCCGGCAAATACCCGGTATCGCGCCCGCTGTTCTTTTATGTGAAGAAGGCGCACGCTGGTACGATCCCCGGCCTGAAGGAGTACACGGAGTTCTTCGTCACCGATAAGATGATCGGCGAAGACGGTCCGCTTGCCGCTTACGGGCTCGTGCCGCTGCCGGAGAACGAGGCGACCGAGCTGCGCAAGGACATCAAAGACCTGAAGCCGATGTCGTAAAACTTCGGATACGGGCGGGGCGGCTCCCTCGGGGCGCCGCTCCGTCTCCCTCGCAACACGGAACCGGACGCAACCCGAAAACGGAACATTCCAGTGACGGCGAGTATTCTGCTGCTTATCCTGATTGCCGCTGGTGTTCCCGCATTCATTATCGGTATTGCGAAAGCGTCTCGCCTGGCCCGCCCCGATCCGCGCGACCTCCATTCACGTCCCGGCTATTATGGCGGCTATCTCGCCATCTGGACCGTGCTGCCCGCGCTTGTGATGCTCGCCGTCTGGTCCCTCGCCGCGCCCGTGGTCATCGACCGCTTGGCAATGAGCAATCTCCCGGACGCCGTTCGCGCCATGCCCGAGGGCGAAGTCAAACTGATCGCGGGGACCGTCCGCTCGATTGCGGCGGGTCTGCCAAGGCTGAACGACGCCGAGCGGGCGAAGATGCGCAGCAGCGCGCAGGCCGCCAAGTCCGTTCTCGCCAGCGCCGGTGTCATCCTTGCCGCCGAGCCGCAACCCTATGTCATCGACGCGGCCATTCGTGTAGCGGAGCTGCGGGCAGACAGCCGCTGGATCGCCTCCGCCTTCACCGCCCTGCTGATCCTCACCGGCTTCTTATACGGCTTTCGCCGCATCCGCCTCGAATTCCGGGCGCGCAACGCGGTCGAAGGCGTCATCATGGCGGGCCTCATGGCCGCCTCGACCGTCGCCATCCTGACCACGGCGGGCATCGTGCTCTCGGTGCTGTTCGAGACCCTTCAGTTCTTCCACAGCGTCAGCCCGTTCGACTTCCTGTTCGGTACGGTGTGGGACCCGCGCTTCTCGGCGCCGGGCCGCACAGGCGGCGCCGAAGGTCAGTTCGGCCTCCTGCCGCTCTTGTGGGGTACGGTTTTCATCTCCTCCATCGCGCTTCTGGTGGCTGTGCCGCTGGGCCTGTTCTCGGCGATCTACATGTCGGAATACGCCCATCCCAAGCTGCGCGCGGTGTTCAAGCCGGCGCTGGAAGTGCTGGCGGGCATTCCGACGATCGTCTACGGCTTCTTCGCGCTGGTCACGGTCGGGCCCTTCCTGCGCGACATGGGCGCCAGCATCGGTCTGTCCATCTCGGCGACGAGCGCGCTGGGCGCGGGCCTGGTCATGGGCATCATGATCATTCCCTTCGTCTCGTCGCTGTCGGACGACATCATCAGCGCGGTGCCGCAGTCCCTGCGCGAGGGCTCCTACGGCCTTGGCGCGACGCAGGCCGAGACCATCCGGCAGGTGGTTCTCCCCGCCGCGCTCCCCGGCATCGTCGGCGCGGTGCTGCTGGCCGGATCGCGCGCCGTGGGCGAAACCATGATCGTGGTCCTGGCGGCGGGCATCGCCGCGAACCTGACCATCAATCCCCTCGAATCGGTAACGACCATCACGGTGAAGATCGTGAGCCAGCTTACGGGCGACCTGGAGTTCAACACGCCGCAGACGCTTGTCGCCTTCGCCCTCGGCCTGACGCTGTTCCTCATCACCCTCGGCCTCAACGTCTATGCGCTGCACATCGTGCGCAAATACCGGGAACAATATGAATGACGATCGCTGCGACCGGTAACGAACCCGGCGGCATGAGCCGCACCGGCCAGATGGAGGCCCGGCTGAGAAAGCGCCGCGCCGCGGAGCGGCGGTTCCGGCTCTACGGACAGATCGCAATCGGCGTCAGCCTGGCCTTTCTCGTCATCCTGTTCACGTCCATCATCAGCAAGGGCTATACGGCGTTCATGCAGTCGGTGATACGGCTGGAGGTCTTCCTCGATCCGGCCGTGATCGACCCGTCAGGGACGAACAAACACGAAGACATCTGGAGCGCCAACTACACCAAGCTCGCCAACAAAGCGCTCTATAGCGCGCTCGGCGTCGATACCGGCAACCGGCGCGAGCGCCGCAAGGCCGGTCAACTGCTCTCGCGCAACGCGGATGTGCAGCTTCGCGATATGGTCGTGGCCGACCCCAAGCTCATCGGCACGACACAGACCGTCTGGGTGCTCGCGCATGGCAATGTGGACGCCCTGATCAAAGGCGCGATCAGCAGGGCCACGCCGGAGAAACGCCGTCAGCTCGATGACAGGCAGGTCGCCTGGGTGGACAAGCTCATCGGCAGCGGCGCGCTGGTGAAGGAATTCAATACCGGCCTTTCCTTTACGGCGCTTCGAGCCAGCCGGAAACGGCGGGCCTGGGGGTGGCCATCATCGGCTCATTCTTCATGATGCTGACCGTGCTCCTGCTGGCTGTGCCGCTGGGCGTCGCCGCGGCGCTCTATCTCCAGGAATTCGCGAAGAAGAACCGTTTCACGGATCTGATCGAGGTCAACATCAATAACCTCGCAGCGGTGCCGTCGATCGTTTTCGGCCTGCTGGGCCTCGCGATCTTCATTAATTTCGCCGGCCTGCCCCGCTCGGCCTCGCTCGTGGGCGGGCTGGTGCTGGCGCTGATGACCCTGCCGACGATCATCATCGCCACCCGCGCCTCGGCGGCCGCCGTGCCGCCCTCGATCCGCGAGGCGGCGCTCGGTATCGGCTCGTCGCGCATGCAGACGGTGTTCCACCACGTGCTGCCGCTGGCGATGCCCGGCATCCTGACCGGCGCCATCATCGGCTTGGCCAAGGCGCTCGGCGAAACCGCCCCGCTTCTGATGATCGGCATGGTGGCATTCGTCATCGACTATCCAACGACGCCGCTCGACTCCGCGACCGCCCTGCCCGTGCAGATTTATATGTGGGCGACGGAAGCCGAACGCGGGTTCGTCGAGCGGACGGCCGCGGCGACGCTGGTGCTTCTGGCATTCATGATCGCGATGAACCTGCTCGCAATCATTCTGCGGCAGCGTTTCGCACGGAAATGGTAGAGTGGGGAGACGGGACGAAATGGAGGCTCGCGTGAACCAGGTTCCGCAAATCAGACCGGCCGGCAAGACGCCCCTCGCGCAGCATGGCGCCTCCGCCGCCACCGCGACGGCTGCGGCAACCGCCGCGCCGGAGGTGAAAATGACCGCGCGCGCCGTGAACTGCTTTTACGGCGACAAGCAGGCGCTCTTCGATGTCAGCATCGACGTCCGTGACAAGGCCATCACCGCGTTCATCGGACCATCCGGCTGCGGCAAATCCACTTTTCTGCGCTGCCTCAACCGCATGAACGACTTCATCGACGGCGCCCGGGTCTCGGGTGTCGTGGAACTCGACGGCGAAGATATTTACAACCCGAAAATCGACCCCGTGCAGCTCCGCGCGCGCGTCGGCATGGTGTTCCAAAAGCCCAACCCGTTCCCGAAGTCGATCTTCGATAACGTCGCTTACGGGCCGCGCATTCATGGACTGGCGCATTCCAAAGGTGACCTGGAAGAGATCGTTGTCACCAGCCTGGAAAAGGCGGGTCTCTACACCGAAGTGAAAGACCGCATGCACGAGCCCGGCACGAGTTTGTCCGGCGGCCAGCAGCAGCGCCTGTGCATCGCGCGCGCCATTGCGGTCAGCCCGGAAGTCATTCTCATGGACGAACCGTGCTCGGCGCTCGACCCGATCGCCACGGCCAAGATCGAGGAGTTGATGGACGAGTTGAAGCGGAATTTCTCCATCGTCATCGTCACGCATTCGATGCAGCAGGCCGCCCGCGTGTCGCAGCGCACGGCGTTCTTCCATCTCGGCGTCCTCGTGGAAGAAGGCGACACGACGCAGATATTCACGAACCCGCGCCAGTCACGCACGCAGGACTACATTACTGGGCGATTTGGCTAAACGGAAACGGCCTCGCTGGAGGCGGCCCGCACCGAAACCGGGGAGAACCCAATGGTCATGACTGAACACACCGTCCGGGCGTTCGAAGAGGAGCTGAGGGCGCTCGACGCCAAGATCGCGCAGATGGGCGGACTTGCCGAGCAGGTCGTCAGCCGCGCCATCGACGCCATGGAGCACCGCGACCCGGCGCTCGCAGAGGCCACCATTCGTCAGGACGAGCAGATCGACCGCCTGGAGCGCGAGGTCGAGGAACTCGCCGTCTCCGTAATCGCCCGCCGCGCGCCGGTGGCGCTCGATCTGAGGCAGATCATCGGCGCCATGCGCATGGGCAGTGATCTGGAACGCATTGGCGACATGGGCAAGAACATCGCCAAGCGCGCCCTGGCGATTGCCGAGGAGCACCGGCCCAAACAACTCATGATCGGTCTGACCCATCTGGGCGAGGCCGCGTTGCAGCAGCTCAAGGATGTGCTGGACGCCTATTCCGAGCGCGACGCGGAGAAAGCGCGCAAGGTTTGGCTGCATGACAAGGATCTCGACCGCATCTACAACTCGATATTCCGTGAACTACTCACCTATATGATGGAAGATCCCCGGAATATCGGCCTGTGCACTCACCTCCTTTTTGGGGCAAAGAACATCGAACGTATCGGCGATCACACGACGAATATTGCCGAGATGATAAATTATCTTGTTCACGGCACGGCGATCATGGAGCAGAGACCGAAAGGTGACACGACGAGTTACACGTTGCCCGGCACGTCGGACACGTAACATGCCGCGTACCAGGCCCCTGCGCCGGAGCATGCCGTCATGACGGCGAAAGTGCTGGTGGTCGAGGATGAGGAGCCCCTGGCGCTCCTCCTCCGCTACAACCTCGAAGCCGAAGGGTTCCACGTCTCCCTCGCCACACGCGGCGACGAGGCCGAACTTGCCGTTTCCGAAGGCGCCCCCGACCTGATCATCCTCGACTGGATGCTTCCCGGCCTGTCCGGGCTGGAACTGTGCCGCCGCCTGCGCGCGGGCCGGGCGACGAGCGGCATTCCCATCGTCTTCCTCACCGCCCGCGGCGAGGAAACCGACCGCATCCGCGGCCTGACGACGGGGGCGGACGACTATGTCGTCAAGCCTTTCTCGCTCCCTGAGCTGATGGCGCGCGTCAAAGCCATCCTGCGGCGCGCCAGCCCTGAGCGCATCGCCGACACGCTCACCGTCGCCGACATCGTCCTCGACCGCGACGCGCACCGCGTGACGCGCGCCGGGCGCGAAGTCCGGCTCGGGCCGACCGAATTCCGGCTCCTCGAATTCTTCATGGAGGCGCCGGGCCGCGTCTTCTCCCGCACGCAATTGCTGGACGGCGTTTGGGGGAACGACGTCTATGTCGATGAGCGCACGGTCGATGTGCATGTCGGACGGCTGCGCAAGGCGATCAATCGCGGCCGGGAAAAGGACCCGATCCGCACCGTGCGCGGCTCCGGCTATGCGTTTGGCGAGCGAAGCGGTGGCGCGGCGGCGGGTTGAATGGTTCCCAAACGGACTTTCGTTGACCACTCAGCGCATGGCTGTTTAGATGCTTTCAACGCACGCCGGGGGCTACCAATATGACAGACGACGAACAAAACGATTATCAAACCCTGTTATCCAGGCTCTCACGATGGGCGGGGCGTGGAGAGCAGGTTTTGCCAGCTGGAACACGACGAATTGGGCACGCTCCGGATCTTGCCCCGGAAGCATATATGCATACATTGTTCCCTCCTTTGGAGGAAAAAGGAGTTCGAATTTTAGAAGAACAGCTGGAGCGGGAGCTTCCAGATCAACTTAGTAGTTTTTATAAGCTACATAACGGATGTTTGTTTTTTGATGAGTTGATTTGCGTTTACGGCCTACGTTATTCTTATGATCGCTCCGACGTTGTAACTATGCTTGAACAACCATATGAACTCCGGACCTTTATATATGAACTCGATGATTTTTTTGATGATTGTGGCCAGATCCCGTTTGGAAGAATAGGACATCGCGACGAACCTGGCTATAAAGTTGTAACAATAAACTATGACGGGCAGGTGACAACGTGGCTCGGCATGCAAGGACACAAGAAATACAGAAACATATTTGAGTTTCTGTTGCATGAGTTTGTCATTTTAGATGCGGCCCATAATAATTAATTATGCGCGAATTTATTGTCATTAGACATTCTACAAGGCATTGCCTCATTCGCCCTTCTTTTATTTTCGCAGAATTTCCTCGCAAAAGCGGGAAAACAAGTTTTGCGGGCTCGGCTTAGCCCTTAACGCAAATCACCGGGCGCAGCCGCGCCACCTTCCGCGCCAGACCGGCCTTCTCCGCCGCATCGACCACCGCGCCCACGTCCTTGTACGCCCCGGGCGCTTCCTCGGCCACGCCGCGCGACGACGGGCTCTTGATGATGATGCCGCGCGCCGCGAGCTGGTCCACGACCTGCCGCCCGCGCCAGCGCCGCGTCGCTTCGTGACGGCTCATGCGTCGGCCCGCGCCGTGGCATGCCGAGGAGAAAGCGCGCTCCTCGCTCTCCGCGCAACCGGCCAGGACGAAGGACTGCGTGCCCATGCTGCCGCCGATGAGCACCGGCTGTCCCCACGGCCGCAGCGCCTCGGGCAAAGCCGGATGGCCAGGGCCGAAGGCGCGCGTCGCCCCCTTGCGGTGGACATACAGTTCGCGCGGGCGGCCGTCGATCTCGTGCGTCTCGACCTTGCAGGTGTTGTGCGAGACATCGAACAGGAGCGGCAGCGGCAGGTCCCGCTCGGGCCAGACAGCGGCGAACACCTGCCGAGCGAAATGGCCGATGATCTCGCGGTTGGCCAGCGCACAGTTTATCCCCGCACGCATCGCGCCGAGATAGCGCTGGCCGAGTTCCGACTTGATCGGCGCCGAGGCCAGCTCGCGGTCGGGCAGCACGAGGCCGTAGCCCGGAGCGGCGATGACCATTTCGCGCAGGAAATCGGTGCCGATCTGGTGGCCGAGGCCGCGCGAGCCGCAATGGATGGTAACGACGCATTCGCCTTCCTTGAGACCGTAGGCGTTCGCGATCTCCGGCAGGAATATCTCGGCGACCTCCTGCACCTCCAGATAATGATTGCCCGAGCCGAGCGTCCCCATCTCGCGGCGCTGGCGCTCGCGGGCCTTGTGCGAAACGGCGTCCGGGTCAGCGCCCTCGGCGCAGCCGTTTTCCTCGACGCGCGCCAGATCCTCGCCCCGGCCATAGCCCCGCTCCACCGCCCAGGCAGCGCCGCCCTGCAGCATGGCCGTCATGCCGTCCTCGTCGAGTACGATCGAGCCGTGCGAGCCGACCCCCGCCGGAACGCGCCGATACAAGGCCTCGGCCAGTTCCCCAGCCTTGAAGCCGATCTGCTGGCGCGTGAGGCCGGTCAGATGCGTGCGCACGCCGCAGGAAATGTCGAAACCGACGCCGCCCGCCGAGACCACACCGCCCTCGTCCGCATCGAACGCCGCGACACCGCCGATCGGAAATCCATAGCCCCAATGGGCGTCGGGCATGGCGTAGGAGGCGCGGACGATGCCGGGGAGCATAGCGACATTCGTCACCTGCTCGTAGACCTTCTCGTCCATATCGCCGATCAGATCGCGGTCGGCAAAAATGATGCCGGGTACGCGCATATTGCCGTGCGGCGGGATGCGCCAGGCGTAATCGGAGACGGGTTCCAGGCGGCCTACGTCCATGCTCGCGCCTCCGATGGCTTTCGTCATTGCTGAATCCACGCCGTCCTCCTCAGACATCGAGCACGCACTGCGCCCGCCACACGCCCGGTTCGTCCTCGGTTACGGCGAGCTGGGTCATGGTTGCCCCCTTGATCTCGGCGGCTGGTTCGTGGCGCTCGCGGTTCACCCGCTCGCCTCTGGCCACCCCTTGAAGCCGGTTGCCCTCGATGTTCACCTCGAACGCCCCGAAAACGAGCCCGCGCGTGGCCATCTCGAAGACAAGCGCGTTCAGCCAGTCCATGAAGAGCAACTCGATGTCCGGCGCCTCGCAGGTGATGTTCACCGCCTTCGCGCGGCCGACCTTCGCCGGATCGGTCATCACCGCGGTCATGGCCAGCGCCGCCTGCTCGAAAGCCGCGGCCGCGCTAGGGCCAATCCCGCGGACGCCGATGTCGGCATCGTGGCTGAAATGCTCCCAATGCGGGGTCGCGCTCGGCTGGCTGGCGTTCATACCCGCAGATTAAACGTTCGGCTTTGACAATCCGTTCCGGGTTTCGTTACGAACGTGGTCAATGGATCAACGGGTCTGCCGCCATGGTTGCCGTCAAAACTGCCGAACTGCCGAACTTTCTCAAGTCCGCCGCTGGCCGGATCGACGCTTTTCTCATCCATGGGCTGGATGCGGGCCAGGTGAGCGAGATGGCGGGGCAGGCCGCGAAGCAGCTCGCCGCCTCCGGTGCGCCGCCGGGCGAAATCATCCGCCTCAGCGATCAGGACCTGGCGCAGACGCCGGGACGGCTCGCCGCCGAGGCGCGCAGCATGTCCTTGTTCGGCGGGCGGCCGGTGATCGCGGTGAAGATGAGCCCGCAGATCACGCCGGCGCTGTTCGAGGAACTGCTCGGCGGCCCGCTCGCGGCCTACGTCATCGTCGAAGCAGGCAATCTCAAGCGCGACGCCAAGATCCGCCAGCTTTTCGAGAAGGCGAAAAACGCAGCGGCCATCGCCTGCTATGGCACCGACGAGCGCAGCCTGCCGCAGCTCATCCGCGAAGATGTGAAGGTGGCGGGCCACACCATCGCGCCGGATGCGGTGCAGCGCCTCGCCCATCTCCTCGGCGGCGACTGGGCCGTTTCGCGGTCGGAGATCGCCAAGCTTGTGCTCTATGCTGGCGAGGAGCGGGAAATAACCGTGGAGCACGTCGAAGCCGTCGTCGGCGACGCCTCGGCGCATGCTTTCGATGCCGCAATCGCCGCGACGCTCGGCGGCAAAGCGGGAGAAGCGTTGGCGCAACTGGACGGGCTGGCCGCTGCCGGAACGCCAGCCGCCGTGTTTCTCACCATGCTGCTGCGGCATCTGCAGGAGCTTCACGCGCTGCGGGCGGCCATGGATCGCGGCGATTCGTTCGAGATCGCGGCGGGGCGCATGCGCCCGCCACCGCATTTCAGGCAGAAGGATGCGCTGAAGTCACAGACAGCGCGCTGGCGGCTCGACGATGTGGCGGACGCTATCGCCGCCGCACACGAGGCCATCCGCCAAACCCGTCTCAAGCCAGCGTTGGAACACGAAGTTGCGGGCGCGCTGATTATCCGCCTGGCGAGCATGGTCGAGCCGGGCAGGACACGCGCGGCTTGAAAGGGCGCTTCGCTACTCTTTGGCGTGCTTTTTGCGCAGCCGCACATAGAGAGCGCCCTCGCCGCCATGGCGGACATGGGACGTGGTGTAGCTCACCACCACGCCGCGCAATTCCGGCTCGGCCAGCCACATCGGCACCAGACGCCGCAGGACGCCGCGCTCTTCATCGTAGAAATCCCGGTTTCTGACGGCCTCCGGCGAGCCCTTGCCCGTGATCACCAGCACATGCCGCAAGCCGCGCGCGGCGCAACTCCGGAGGAACGAAATCAGCGCGCTGTGGGCCTCGCGCTGGCGCATGCCGTGCAGGTCGAGGCGAGCGTCGATAAGGGCCGTGTCCTTGGCCAGCCTGCGGCGCTGACGCTCGTCGAATTGAGAGAGAGGCGGGGGACCGGATGGGGGGCGGGGAGCAACGCTGCCTTTCTCTGGCGCTGACCGGCGCGGCGACGGGACGGCGGCCTCCTCGCGGCTCTGGTCCGGCGGGGATGCCTCGACCGCAGCAGCGGCGGCTTCGTCTCCGGTCTTGCGCCTCCCTTGGCCACGCCGCCGTTTCGCCTTCGCCTGACGCATGGCAAACAGCCAAAGTTCCGCCTCCTCGGCAGTCAGTGGCCGTTTTCGCGATGGCGAATCCGAGGTCATCCGCAAACTCTGTGGAGGGAACCGCGTATCTTTCCCGAACTATTTCGGGATCAACACATAAAAATCACAAGAATGCTTCGTGCTGCCAGCATATTTTCCGGCAACGGGGCCGCTGCCCCAGAAAAAGTCGCCGCGCACCGGCCCACGAATGGCCGAGCCGGTATCCTGCGCCACCATCAGCCGGCTGACCGGCTTGCCC
>JBNKDX010000023.1:0-12540 GCA_050288485.1 Rhodomicrobiaceae bacterium
CTCAACCGGCGCACCGAGGGCACGGCGGCGGATGCGGCGGCCAGACGCCTGTTCGCCTTCTCGGTCCTTTACCTTTTTCTTCTTTTCGCCGTGCCGCTCCTGGAGCACGGTCTGGGACTGGCGCGATGAACGCCACGCAGGGCAGCGCCAGGGCCATGCATTCCCCTGAAGACACGCGCCGCCAGCGCGCCCGCTCGCTGGCCATAGGCTGGGCGCTGGCCGCGCTGGCGCTGATATTCTTCATTGTCACCATCGTGAAGCTTGGCGGCGCTCTCTGAATTGGCGGCGGCTCACGCCTCGGCCCGCGCAATAACGCGAAAGTTGCCCCGGCGCGCCACAGGGTATAGGGTGCGCGCCTGATCCAAGAACGGTGCCAATCGCCGCGCGTTTCTGCCTGCGGTACGTTGAATCATCCGCATTTGACGCCGGTTCCGGCGCCGATCTTTTGAGGGAACATCGCTTGCAATACATCAGCACGCGCGGGCAGGCGCCCAACCTCGATTTCGAAGACGTACTGATGACGGGCCTCGCCCGTGACGGCGGGCTCTATGTTCCGGCTGATTGGCCTGTTTTCGACCGTACTGCCATCGCCGGGCTCGCCGGGCGCGCCTATGTAGACGCCGCCGCGGCCGTAATGCAGCCTTTCGCGGGCGAGTGTCTGCCGCAGGAGGAGTTCCGGCGGATCATCGGCCAAGCCTACGCCGCATTCGCGCACCCGGCGGTAACGCCGCTCGTGCAGCTTGGCCCCAATCTGTGGCTTCTGGAGCTGTTTCACGGGCCGACGCTCGCCTTCAAGGATCTGGCCATGCAGCTCCTGGGGCTGCTCATGGACCGCTCGCTCGAGCGTTCCGGCAGCCGCGCTACGATCCTCGCCGCTACTTCGGGCGACACCGGAGCGGCGGCGGTGGAAGCCTTCAAGGACCGCGAGGCGATCGACCTGTTCGTGCTGTTCCCCGAGGGGCGGATCAGCCCGGCGCAGCGCTGCCAGATGACGACGTCGGGCGCGGCGAATGTCTACCCCGTCGCGGTCAAGGGCACGTTCGACGACTGCCAGGGCATCGTCAAGACGCTGTTCGGCGACGAGGCGTTCCGCGACGCGGTCCAGCTTTCGGCGGTGAATTCCATCAACTGGGCGCGGATCATGGCGCAGATGGTCTACTACTTCACCGCCGCCGCCGCGCTCGGCTCGCCGCACCGGTCCATGCGCTTCACCGTGCCGACGGGTAATTTCGGCGACATTTTCGCGGGCTATGCGGCGATGCGCTGCGGCCTGCCGGTGACGCGCCTCACGGTCGCCACCAACACCAACGACATCCTCGCGCGCACGATCGCCACCGGGCGCTACGAGCCGCGCGGCGTGGTCGCGACCGCCAGCCCAAGCATGGACATCCAGGTGTCCAGCAATTTCGAGCGCCTGATTTTCGAGGCCTGCGGGCGCGATGCGGGCCGCGTGCGGGGGCTGATGGCGGATTTCGCGGAAAAGGGCGCGTTCACGCTCAGCGACGCCGAACTGGCGGCTGTCCGCGCGCATTTTTCCGCGCACCGGGTGGACGAGGCGGAAACGGAGGCGGCGATCGCACGCACCTGGCGGGAGGCGGGATATCTGGCCGATCCGCACACCGCGGTGGGGCTGGCGGCGGCGGCGAGGGAAGAGAACGCCCCCGCGTCGCCGATGATCGTACTTGCGACTGCGCATCCCGCCAAATTCCCCGCGGCGATGGAAAAAGCCGTGGCGCGGCTGGCGACGGTCCCCGAACGCTTGCAAAAAGTCCTGTCCGGCGACGAGCGATACGCGACGCTGGACGGAAATGCGGACGCCGTGCGCCGCTTCATCACGGAGCGGGCGCGCATCACGCAGGAAGGTGGCCGGTTATGATCGAAGTGACCACGCTCGCCAACGGCCTCAGGGTCGTGACGCGGCGCATGCCGCATCTGGAGACGGCTTCCCTCGGCGTCTGGGTGAACAGCGGCGCGCGTTCCGAGCTGCCGGACGAGCACGGTCTGGCGCATATGCTGGAGCACATGGCGTTCAAGGGCACGGCGACGCGCAGCGCTTTGCAGATCGCAGAGGAAATCGAGGCGGTGGGCGGCGCCGTGAACGCCGTGACCAGCTTCGAGACGACGGATTATTTCGCCCGCGTGCTCAAGGAGCATGTGCCGCTGGCGCTCGAAATCCTCGCCGATATCCTTCAGAACCCGGCATTTTCGCCCGACGAGATCGAGCGCGAGAAGGAAGTGATCCTGCAGGAAATCGCCGCGGTGCAGGACTCGCCCGACGATCTGGTGTTCGAACTGGCGCAAGAAGCCGCTTTTCCCGATCAGCCGCTCGGCCGCCCCATTCTCGGCACGTCCGGCAGCGTGCGCGCGCTCGGCGCCGAACATCTTGCCGCCTACCGCTCCGCTGCCTATGCCGCGCCGCGCATGGTGCTCGGCGCCGCCGGGGCCGTGGACCATCAGCAGATCGCCGCCGCTGCGGAAAAGCTGTTCAGCGCGTTACCGCAGACGGCGGGCCGCGAGCAGGAACCGGCGAAATTCGCGGGCGGCCACCGCAGCCTGAGGCGCTCCTTCGAGCAGAGCCACATCGTCATCGGTTTCGAGGCGCCCTCCTTCCGCGACGACGCCTATTTCACCCTCCTCATCTATTCCGTGCTGCTCGGCGGCGGGATGTCGTCGCGCCTGTTTCAGGAGGCGCGGGAAAAGCGCGGGCTGTGTTATGATATCCACGCTTTCGGCTGGGGGTTCTCCGATACCGGCCTTTTTGGGGTGCACGCCGCCACCGGAGCCCCGCAGGTGGATGAACTGGTGCAGGTGATCATGAGCGAACTGCGCGCCGTGGCCATGGATGGACCGTCCGAAGCGGAGCTGGCCCGCGCCAAGGCGCAGCTCAAGGCGTCGCTGCTGATGAGCCTTGAAGGCTCCGAAGCGTCGGCGGCGCAACTCGCGCGCGACACGCTGCTTTTCGGCCGCCAGATTTCGACGGCCGAACTGATCGAGCGTATCGAGCGCGTGACGCGGGCGGATGTCGGGGCGCTTGCCGCCGGTTTCGTGCTCAAGAAGCAGCCGGTGACGGCGAGCGTCGGCTCGCGCGGCGTGTCCGAGCGGCTGCGCGACGCGGCGGAGGAAAGCCTGGCGCGGGAGATGGTGCATTGAGGTTCGGTATACCGCGGACGGGCAGGCAGGGCGCGGCGGCGAAGAGACGGCGTCATGCCATGCCGATGGATGGAAGGGCTGCCGGTGAAGGCACGAAATGAGGCGCCGTTCTGATGCAGCCAGAGCGGAAGACCTCTAACCTGTGGAGATTGCCGATGGCGTTTCTGCGCTCCGTTCCCCTCGCCGACACCGGACCGGTGATCAGAGGCGACCGGGTGTGGCTGCGCATGCCGCAGATGTCCGACTATGGCGAGTGGGCGAACCTGCGCGCCGCGAGCAGGGAGTTCCTGCAGCCCTGGGAGCCGGAATGGGCCAGCGACGAGCTGACGCGCGCCGCATTCCGCCGCCGCCTGCGGCATTACCAGCGTGATTTGCGGGGTGGGCTGGGTTACGCCTTCCTTCTGTTCCGAACCGGTGATAATAGATTATTGGGCGGAGCCACGCTCAGCAATATGCGCCGGGGCGTCAGTCAATCGGTTTCCATCGGCTACTGGACCGGCGCACCGTTCAGCAGGCAAGGTTACATGACAGCGGCCGTCCGCACGCTTATCCCGTTTGTCTTCGATACGCTCGGATTCCATCGCCTCGAAGCTGCATGTATGCCCGGCAACGTGCCGTCAAGACGGCTGCTTGAGGCCTGCTGCTTCGAATATGAGGGGCTTGCCCGGAAGTACCTCAAGATCAATGGCCTGTGGCAGGATCATTTGCTGTATGCGGTCTTGGACGAGGATTTGCGCCTCTAATATGACGCGAATCGAGAGCAGAAAGGCCGTCTGAATGGCGGATATGACGAGGGCACTAGCGGTGCGCACCCGCTCGACACCGGCAGGCTTCACCGCCTTCCGGCAACTGGGCATGAGGCTGGCCTGTCTGGCGGCGGCGATTTTCGCGGCCGCGGCTGTGCTCGTCCCGGTATCGCCCGCGCGCGCCGTCGAAGCCATCGTCACGGGGCCCGATCAGGAGCGCATCGACCTTTCCACTCTCGCCGAGCTGTACGTCGGCCGCGGCGACCGGTTCAGCGTCGATACGGCGCCGGGCCAGGACGGCCTTGCCGGGCGCATGGCGGTGTCCGCCAAGACCGAAGGCACCAACCCCAACTGGGCGGTTTTCGCGCTCAACAATCCGACCAGCCAGACCGTCACGCTGTGGCTGATGGCGCCGCGCTACGACCTCCTCGGTTCGAAGATGGTCTGGCCGGACCTCGACGCGCCGCGCGTCACCAAGGTCAGCGTGTCCCTGGGCTTCAATCCCGAGCGCCTCGACAACGACGACGCCGACGTCTACCGCCTCGTGCTCGAACCGGGATCGACCGTCACCTATGTCGTGGAACTGGCTTCTCAGGGCATTCCGCGCCTCTATCTCGCCAACCCCGCCAATTTCGGCAAGAAGACCATCGACCTGACGCTGTTCAACGGTATCCTCCTGGGCATCGTCGGCGTTCTGGCGCTTTATCTGACGGCGATTTTCGGCGCCAATCACAACACCATCTTCCCCGCTGCGGCTCTGGTCGCGTGGAGCGTCGTCGCCTATCTCTGCGTCGATTTCGGCTTCTGGCACAAGCTGTTCAAGCTGAACGCCGAGGACAACGCCGTCTACCGCGCCGCGACGGAAGGCGCGATCGCTGCCAGCATCCTGATGTTCCTGTACGTCTTCCTGCGTATCAGGCTGTGGTACCGTTTTCTGACGCTCCTTTTTGCGGGCTGGCTGCTCGTGCAGCTCGGCATCGTCGGCTTTTCGATCATCGACGCCAAAATGGCGTCCGGCTTGGCGCGCCTGTCCTATGTCCCGCTCGCGACGGCGGCCACGCTGCTGATGGGGTTTCTCGCGCTGCGCGGGCAGGAACGGGCGCTGTCGCTCCTGCCGACCTGGATGCTGTTTCTGGTGTGGCTGTTCGGCGTCTCCGTGACCATCATGGGCAAGATGTCCGGCGACGTGGTGGTGCCGAGCCTGAATGCCGGTCTCGTGCTCATCGTCGGCCTCCTGAGCTTCACCGTGACGCAATACGCCTTCCAGAGCCCGGAGGCGATTTTCAGCGAAGACGGCGGCGCACTGCAGCTGCGCGTCGTTGCGCTGGAGGCGTCGGGCGCCTCGGTCTGGGAATGGAACACGCGGCGCGACGAAATCTTCGTCGGCCCCGAGGTGGACGCAGCGCTCGGCTACGCGCCGGGAACGCTGCGCGGCAATGCCGAGGACTGGCTGCAGCATCTGCACGCCTCCGACCGGGAGCGGCTGCGTCTCATCCTGGCGACGATCCGCGAGCGCCAGGGAGGCGAGATTTCCACGGACTTCCGCGTGCGCCGGGCCGATGGCAGCTATCTGTGGTACGAATTGCGTGCGCAGGCCGTGGCCGCGCGGCAGAGCCGGGGCTTGCGCTGCGCGGGGCTTTTGCGCGAGATCACTGCCCAGAAGCGCGCACAGGAGCGTCTTCTGCACAACGCCATCCATGACAGCCTGACCGGCCTGCCCAATCGCGAGCTGTTCCTCGACCGCGCGCATTGCGCCGTCGCCCGCGCTCACGAGGACGGGTCGAAGCCCACCGTGCTGTTCATCGACGTGGACACCTTCAAGACGCTGAACCGCTCCTCGGATTTCACCGTCAGCGATTCGATGCTGCTCACGATCTCGCGGCGTCTTGCGCGTCACCTCGGGCCGCAGGACACCCTCGCCCGCATCGGCGCCGAGCAGTTCGCCGTCCTCTTGTCGGCCGAGACCGAGCCGCGCCATATCGCGCTCCTCGCCGAGCGTGTTAGGCGGTCGCTGCGCGCGCCAATGAAGATCGCCGGGCGGGACGTCGTGCTCACGGGCTCGATCGGCATCGCGGTTTACGATGGCCAGCAGGCGACGCCGGTCGATCTTCTGCGCGAGGGCGAGACGGCGATGTACCGGGCCAAGCGGTCCGGCGCCGACCGCATCGAGCTTTACAAGCCGGAGATGCGCCGCGAGAACGACGATCGCGAGGCGCTCGAAAACGACCTGAAACACGCGGTCGAGAAGCGCCAGATCCGTGTCCTCTATCAGCCGGTGATGCGGCTCGGCGACGACGAACTCGCCGGTTTCGAAGCTATGGTGCGCTGGGAACACCCCAAGCTCGGTTCGTTGAGCGCGGCCGAGTTCTTGCCGGTCGCCGAGGAGACCGGACTCATAGGCGAATTGAGCAGCTATGTCATGGAGCGCGCCGTGCGTCAGGTCGCCCGGTGGCACCGCACCCTGCCGCGCGAGGAAGATCCGCTGTTCGTCAGCATGAACGTTTCCAGCCGCGCGCTGTTCAAGCAGGAACTGGTCCAGGAACTGCGCCTGATTCTCGGGCGCGAAAGCGTGCCGAAGGGCTGCCTGCGGCTCGAAGTGACCGAATCTCTGATCATGGAGAACCCGGAGCAGGCCATCGAGATTCTCGACTGGCTGAAAGGGCTGGGCGCGGGGCTGGCGCTCGACGAATTCGGCGCGGGTTACTCCTCGCTGGCCTATCTGCACCGCCTCGCAGTCGATACGATCAAGATCGACAGGTCGCTGATCGCGCACGGCAGCGACAACAAGTCGGGCGCCGTAATCCTGCGCGCCGCTCTCGCCATGGCGCGCGAACTGGGCAAGGACGTCGTGGCGGTCGGCATGGAGCGCGAAGACGACGTCGCCTATGTCCGGGCGCTGGGCTGCGACTATGCGCAAGGGTTCTTCTTCGGCGAAGCGATGACCGAGCGCGAAGTGATGCACCTCATCAACGCCCTGGCGAAGTCGAGCAAACGCGACGAGAAGCGCGAGAAGAAAAAGAAAATACTTGAGGCCGCCGCCGCCACCGCCGCAGACGCGCGGGAAACCGAGAAGTCCGCGGGGGGGGGCGCCGGGATGGAAGACGCGCCCGTTCGCCATTCGTTGCCCGTGCCCATCCCCCAGGCGCCGCGCGCGGCCGCACCCAGGGCGAAAGGGTTTCTTGCCCGGATTTTGGACATGATCGGCTGGCACGCAGCGGCGGCGAAGTCGAAAGGTGTGCGCCGCAAGTTGAAAGGCGCCGCGAAAAAGCCGCCACAACCGCGCGAGGGCGGAAAACCGCGCGGGCAGGGCGGCGGCGCGCCTCAGCCGCTGAGAGAGCCCGGGCTCGCGCCCCACCGCCCATGGACACCGCAAGCGGGCGACGCCAGCGGCCAGCCGCCCGCGCCGCCGCCCCACCACCCTCAGGGGCATGGCTATGCCGGTCAAGCGCCGCAGCGGCAGCCGGCGCCTCCGGCTGGCGACCCGCTGCCTCCGCTCGTGCCCGAATATGCGGTTCAGGACGAGCGGCCCGAACGGCGCCGCCAGCGGTCCTGAGCGCGGGTGCGGCGAAGTGCGCCGCGTCGATGACAGCCTCCGTTCATCCAGACTCTGCCAGGATGGTTAATGCGCCAATCCGCTCCATTTGAGCGCCCTTTGCCATTCATGCGGCCACGCTGCCCCTCGCTCCTCGCGAGTCGCGCAACGCCAGCCGTGAAAATGACATAATGCGGTCCTTTGAGGGAGGTGCGCAGATCTTTTCACACGGCGCATCCACGATTGAAGGCGATCAAATGCCAATGAAACGCACAAGAGAGGCCGTCCTCCTTCTGGGGGCGGTAATCGGCCTCGCCGCTTCCGGCGGCTACGCCTGGGCCCAGTCAACGCTTCCGGCTGGGCGGCCGTTTGCGGTCGCGCAGGCGATGCGCGGCGGCGGGGGAGGAGGCGGCAATTCCGGCTTCTCCGAAGAGGAAAGAAAGAAGCGGGAAGAGGAACTGCGAAGCCGGCGGGAGCACCGGCGCGGGGGTGGCGGTGCACAGCCGCAGCCGCAACCTCAGCTTCATCGCGCCCAGCCCGTGCAGCCGCAACCTCATCGCGCCCAGCCCGTGCAGCCGCGGCCTCATCGCGCGCAGCCCGTGCAGCGGGTCCAGGACAACAGGGAACTGGAGATCCGCCGCCGGGCCCAGGAGAGAATACGCGACAGCAGAGACGAGGAGTTCCGGCGCAGGAAAGAGCGGGACGACGCGCGGCGGCAGGCGGAGGAAGAACATCGCCGCAAGCAAGCCGACGAAATGCGCCGCAGGGCGCAGCAGGACGCCGTTCGCAGGCGGGAAGACGAGCTTCGCCGCATGCGAGAGGAGGGACTCCGGCGCAAGAGGGGGCAGGACGACGCTCGCCGCGAAAGGCCGGAGAAGGAACGGCCTCGTCTGCGGCCTGCCGACCGCGATAATGGCGGCATCAGGCCCAGCAGGCGAACAGGTGGCGGCGCGCCGCACCTCATCCTGCCCCAGCCGACGGTTAAGGAACTGGAGATGCGCCGCAGACACCGCCGGGAGTTCGCCCGCGAACGCCTGAAGGATGTCGCCAGAAAGCGCCGGGAAGAGCGCGACGCAGCAGGCCGCATGGTCATCGTCGAGCCGGGCAACCGCCGGATCGTGAAAGAGCGCGGCCGCGCCTTCATTCGGCATGACGAGACGGAACGCTTCCGTGGTTATGGACGCAACTTCCGCACCGAGAAGGGCCCGCGGGGCACGCATCGCACCGTGGTCACGCGCCCGGACGGCATCGTGATTATCACCATCACCGACAACGACGGCCGTCTTCTCCGGCGTATCAAGCGCTACCGCAATGGCCGCCAGGTCGTGCTGATCGACAACCGGCGCGACCGGAGGCATCGCCGCCACCGCCGCCACCGCGATGGCGGGTTCGGCTTCTTCATCGACCTGCCGGCGCCGGTGATCAACATCCCGCGCGACCGGTACTACGTCGATGCCGACGAGGCGAGCGAGGATGACATCTACGAGGCGTTGAGCGCGCCGCCGGTGGACGAGATCGAGCCCGATTATACGCTCGACGAAATCCGCCATAGCCCGTCGATCAGGAACCGGCTGCGCCGCGTCATGTCGTCGGTCAATTTCGAGTTCGGCTCTTGGGAGCTGAACGAGGACCAGATCACGCGCCTGGAGAACGTGGCCAGGGCGATGCGCGCTGTCCTGCGGCGTAATCAGGACGAGATGTTCCTTATCGGCGGACATACCGACGCCGTCGGGTCCGATGAGGACAATCTTTCGCTCTCGGATCGCCGGGCGGAGACCGTGGCGCGGGTGCTGACCGACGAGTTCGGCATCCCGGCCGAGAACCTGGTCACGCAAGGGTATGGCGAGCAGTATCTGCTCGTTGACACGCAGGAGCCGGAGGCCCGCAACCGTCGCGTCGAATTCCAGCGCATCACGCCCGCGCTGGCGCGCAACGGCGGCAGCGATCAGGGCGGCAGTGACGGGCAGGACGACGGCGCGCAGGACGATCCAGGCAGCGACCGTGATGGCGGCAGCCAGGATGGCGATGGCCAGTATGGAGACGGCCAGGACGGCGGGCCGGACGACGGCGCCAGATACAACGACCGTGACCGGTAACGAAGAACATGCGGGGGCGGGCGCCATGCCTGCCCCTGGCAGACCCGGCCATGGCGGCCAGTGACGGGATACCGGCGGGCCACGGCGTCAGCCAAATTCTCAACTGATCGCGACTACCGTCATTCGCCGCTTGACCTTTTCGGACCTGCCCCCCTAATCAGCGGCGAGCGATCACACTTTTGCCCTGACGGCCGGTCTATGCACCATTTCATTTATCGTGACGGCGCGCTTCACGCCGAGAATGTCAGCCTGACGGCGCTGGCCGAGGCTGTCGGCACGCCCTTCTACTGTTATTCTCAGACGACGCTCGAACGGCATTACAGCGTCTTTGCCGACGCTTTCGCGGGTACGGACGCCCTCGTCTGCTACTCCATCAAATCCAATTCCAACATCGCGGTGCTGCGGGCGCTGGGCCGCCTCGGCGCAGGCATGGACGTGGTGTCCGAGGGCGAACTGCGCCGTGCGCGGGCCGCGGGCGTTCCGGCCTCGCGCGTCGTGTTCTCCGGCGTCGGCAAGACGAGGACGGAGATCGCGCACGCGCTGGAGGAGGGCATCTTCGCCTTCAATGTCGAGTCCGAGGCCGAACTGCACGCGATCTCGGAGATCGCCGCCGCGCGCAATGCGGTCGCGCGGATCGCCTTCCGCATCAACCCGGATGTCGACGCCAGGACGCACCACAAGATTTCCACGGGCCGCAAGGAGGATAAATTCGGCGTGCCCTGGGAGGACGCGCAGCGCCTCTACGATCTCGCGCGCGGCCTGCCCGGCGTCGACCCGGCGGGCGTGCACATGCACATCGGCAGCCAGATCACCGACCTGGAGCCCTACGCCAACGCCTTCGCCCTGATCGCCGAACTCGCGGGCGCACTGCGCGCCGAGGGGCACCGCATCGATTTCGTCAATGTCGGCGGGGGCCTGGGCATTCCCTACCGCGACGAAGGCGAGCCGCCGCCTCACCCGGAAGTCTATGCCGCTCTCGTCAAGGAGAAGCTGGCGCCGCTCGGCTGCCGTTTCCTGTTCGAGCCGGGCCGCATGATCGCGGGGAATTCGGGCGTGCTGGTCGCGCGCGTGATCTATAACAAGATGACCGGGGGCAAGCGCTTTCTCATCGTCGATGCGGCGATGAACGACCTCGTGCGTCCGACGCTTTACGACGCTTATCACGAAATCTGGCCGGTCTCCGAGGAGCGGGCGCTCAAGGCGCGTACGCCGCAGGACGTCGTCGGTCCGGTTTGCGAGACCAGCGATTTTCTCGCCAAGGACCGCCTGTTGCCGCCGCTGCCGGAGGGCGATCTCATCGCCATCATGACAGCGGGCGCCTATGGCGCGGTGCAGTCCTCGTCCTATAACAGCCGCCCGCTCGTTCCCGAGGTGCTGGTCAGCGGCGATCAATGGGCGCTCATCCGTCAGCGTCCGTCCTACGACGATATGTTGAAAGCCGAGCACATCGCGCCATGGCTGGAAAAATAGCGGATTTTATGCAAATTTTCATGGCCTTCGGTGCGTATTAAGTCTGATCACCGTGCGGGAATGCAATCTGTTGTTGTGCCGTAATCCTATGTTATCTTTGCAGTCATGAAGTGGCTTCCTGATCAGCCGGGGGACGCAAGCGGCCCGCAGTCCGGCGCGTTGGCGCGGCAGTTAGAGTGGAAGGTCCGGCGCGCGCGCGCCGTGCTTGCCGTCAACCGCATCTGGCCCGCCGTCTGGCTCCCGCTGGGCGTCGCCGGGCTGTTCGTGTTCCTGTCGCTCCTCGGCGTGTGGGGCTCGGCGCCGCCGGATGTCCATCGCGGCCTGCTGTGGGGTTTCGGGGCCGCGCTGGCGGCGGCGTTCATTCCCCTCGTCCGCGTTGCATGGCCGGGACGCGCCGAAGCGCTGCGCCACCTGGAGGAAGCTTCCGGCCTGCCGCACCGGCCTGCCAGCTCATATGACGACCACCTCTCCCTTGCGGGCCAGCCGCAGACGACGGGCCGCCTTTGGGCGGCGCATCGCGAGCGCATGGCGAAGCTGTTCGCACAACTCAGAACGGGCTGGCCGCATCCGCGCATCGACCGCGCCGATCCGTTCGCGCTGCGCGCCGTGCTCGTGCTCGCTCTCGCCGTGGCCTTCATCGCCCATCGCGAGGACGCTGGCGGCCGCATCCGGGCGGCGTTCGATGTCAGAACGGCCTTGTCCGGCGCTGCCCGCCTGGACGCCTGGGTGACGCCTCCGGTCCATACCGGCCTGCCGCCGGTCGTGCTCGCGGACGGTTCGCGTCCGGACGATGCCGGCAACGGTGGCGCAAAGCGCCTGCGCGTGCCAGCGAAGAGCGAGCTGACCGTGCGTATCAACGATGCCAACGCCTCCCGGTTCGAGTTGAGATTGCAGCCGGAGGACGGCGCGGGCAGGACGACGCCGCCGGTTCTGGCCGAGGGCCGGGATGGCGCTGCCGAATTCAAGGAAACGCTTACGGCTGCGGGTGAGGCGGTCCTTCTGGAGGACGGCGAGCCGGTCGCGCGCTGGGCGTTCGATCTCATCGAGGATAAGGCGCCGTCCATAGCGTTTATCGAGGACCCTGCCGAGGCCCGGCGCGGCTCGTTGCGCCTGCGCTACAAGGTCGAGGACGATTATGGCGTGCGCTCGGCCCAGGCTCTGATCGAGCGCGCCCCGGACACGGGGGACGCCGGGGATGGCGACGTCGAGCAGACCGCTGCCACCGCCGCGCCCGTCAAGCGTCTCGGCTCGGCGCCCGTTATGCCGCTGGCGCTGCCGCGCGCCAATGCCCGCCAGGGCGAGGCGCAGACCTACCGCGACCTCACCGCGCATTACTGGGCGGGGCTGCCTGTCTCCGTGACGCTCGAAGCCCGCGATCAGGCCGGGCAGACGGGGCACAGCGAGACGGTAATCGTGACCCTGCCGGAGCGGGATTTCTCCAAACCCCTGGCCCGCGCGCTTATCGAGCAGCGCAAGAAGCTGGTGGACCGCCCCGATTTGAAAGCGCGCGTCATGGAAGCGCTCGACGTCCTGACAATCGCGCCCG
>JBNKDX010000024.1:0-12260 GCA_050288485.1 Rhodomicrobiaceae bacterium
GGAGCAGATGGCCTCCGTCCGCGACGATATTTCCCGGTCGGCGGCGGCCGGCAGCGGGTTGGGGCAGGGCGCGGAGGAGGAGCCGTCCGGCGGCCCGTCAGCCGTCTCGCCGGCAGCGAAGGCGGAGCCGGAACCGGCGCAGGACGGCGCGGACAAGCCGGCGTCAGCCCAAACCAATGTGATGAACACCGCGGCCATTTCGAAACAGCGCGAAGCGGCTGCTTCGTCGCAGCAGCCCTCCTCCGCTTCCGAGACCGCAGTCGCGGCGCCTCCAGCGGAAGAAGAGATGGCGAGGGGCGTCACCACGCCCGCCGGAGTGACGCCGGAGCACAGCGCGGAGACCACCGCCGGAGGGACGGAAGAGGCGAAGCCAGACGGCGAGACGGCCAGCGGGGCCCCCGGCAATGATGTATCCCCCGCTCGAAGCGCGCCGGATGGCGCGGCAAAGAGCGAGGAACCGGCTGAGGCGGCAGAGGCGCAGCCCGATGCGCAGGACGCCAGGGATACCGCCCCCGGAGCGGAGCCGGAACCGGCGGCTGCGCAACAGGCGGCGGAGGAAGAATGGGAGCAGGCGTGGCGTGGCCTCCGCTACTCCAATGACCTGCTGTCTCTTCACGGTTTCCTCGTGAAGTACCCGGAGGCGCCCCCCGCTGAAAAAGCGCGCGCCCGCCTGCGCAGCCTCATCGCCGCACTGGAGGATGCGGACCAGCTCGCTCAGTTCCTGCAAGGCGCTGACGGTCAGGACAGCGCAGAGATCAAGCAGGCGAGGCGGAAGCTTACGAAGATGATCGTCGGCGACGCGCTGAGGGCCGAGCAGGCTGCCTGGACCACGGCGTCGAAGAAAAATACGGAAAAAGCTTTAGAGACGTACCTGCGCGCCTATCCCAAGGGGCCGCATGCCCGCCTGGCGACAGATCAGATCGCGCGTCTGCGCAAAGAAACCCAGCTCAAGCGCGACGAGGCGGCGTGGGCCAAGGCGCAGAAGGAGAACACCCGCGCATCCTATACGGCCTACCTCAAAGCTTATCCGCAAGGCCATTTCGCCAAGGACGCGCAGAAGCAGCTGGCCAAACTCAAAGCGCGGAGCACCACGCGGGGGCCCTGGGACGACTTCATGCGCTGGTGACGGCCGCTTTTAGGCCGCTGCCGCGCCATGGTTCCGCTCTGAACGGGATGGCGGCGTCTGGATGGCGGCGTCTGCCGGAACCGGCCTTTCTACCGCAACACAAGCCCGTGATAGGGCGGCTTGTGCCATCCGCGCGGCGAATACGTGAAGACCTCGCAGCCCGTCGCCGTCACGCCGACCGTATGCTCGAACTGCGCCGACAGCGAGCGGTCGCGCGTCTTCGCCGTCCACCCGTCGGACAGCATCAGCACGTGCGGCTTGCCGAGGTTGATCATCGGTTCCACGGTGAAGAACATGCCGGCCTCCAGCCGCACGCCCTCGCCGCGCTCGCCGTAATGCAGGATGTTCGGCCGGTCGTGGAAAGTGCGCCCCAGGCCGTGGCCGCAGAAATCGCGCACGACGCTGCAGCGCTCGGCCTCGGCATAGGTCTGGATCGCCTCGCCGATATCGCCCGTGAATGCGCCGGGTTTGATCACGGCGATGCCGCGCATCATCGCCTCGTAGGTCACTTCAATCAGGCGTTCCGCCTTCCGGGAAATCTCGCCGACGGGGTACATGCGGCTTGAGTCGCCGTGCCAGCCGTCCACGATGAGCGTGACGTCGATATTGACGATGTCGCCGTCGCGCAAGGGGCGCGGCCCCGGAATGCCGTGGCAGACCACCTGATTCACCGAGGTGCAGATGGAGCGGGGAAAACCGCGATAGTTGAGCGGGGCCGGGACTGCGTTGTGCGCGAGCGCGAAATCCAGGACGAGGCCGTCCAGCCGCTCGGTGGAAACGCCCGGGCGCACATATTCGGTGATCATGTCCAGCGCCTCGGCGACGAGTTGGCCTGCGCGGCGCATGCCCGCGAAAGCCTCCGGGCCGTGGAGCTTGATCTTGTTGCCGGAGGGCGGGGCGGGGCGTTCCAAAAAGGTCATCATGTGCGGGCTCGGTTTCGTCTCACCGGTTCTGCAGGCGTGGCGCGAGCATCGCGCATTCGCGCTCAAGAGTCGAACATTATATGGTTTGCCCGCTCCCCGCTTTACAGGCCGGGACGTCCGCCGGGCCGGGAGTGTCATTGTGGTGCGCGGGGAAGAGCGTGGTAACCTTTGGCGAGAAATCGTACGTCTTTTCCGAATACTTGTAATTACGCGGTTTCGCGCCGGGATGTGCTGCGCGATCCTGGACACGCTCCCCCATTGCCCCTATCGTTGCTGTCATGCTGAAAACGTCCGACGTCCCCCCATCGCAGTCGCACAAGGGCATGCCTCTGCCCGAATTCATCGGGCTGATCGCGCTGATGATGGCGCTGACGGCGCTTTCGGTGGACATCATGCTGCCCGCGCTGGCCGATATGAGCCGCACCCTCCAGGTTGGCCATCCCAACGAGCGGCAGCTCATCATTACCTTCTATCTCCTCGGCTACTCCGCGGGGCAGTTTGTTTTCGGCCCCCTGTCCGACCATTTCGGGCGCAAGAAACCGCTTTACGCCGGGCTTCTCCTGTTCGCCGCGGGGACGCTGCTGGCCATTGCCGCCTGGAATGCCCCCGTGATGTTCATGGCGCGTGTGCTGCAGGGGATCGGCGCAGCGTCGCCGCGCGTCATCGCCATCGCCATCGTGCGCGACCGTTTCGCCGGGCGGCGCATGGCCCGTGTGATGTCCTTCGTGATGATGGTCTTCATCACCGTGCCGATCCTGGCTCCGGCCATCGGGCAGGCCGTCCTGACCGCCGGGCCGTGGCCGTGGATCTTCCTCGTGCTGCTGGCGGCGTCGCTCGTCACGCTGGTATGGTCGGCGCTGAGACTGCCCGAGACCCATGGCGAGCGCGAGTGCATTCCGCTGACCTGGGAGCGCCTCCGCCACGCCATCGGGGCGGTCGTCACCACGCGGCAGACGGTCGGCTACGCCACGGCGTTCGGGATGTTCTTCGGCGCACTGATGAGCTACGTCGGCAGCGCCGAGCAGATCTTCACCGACGTTTACGGGCTGGGGACGAATTTCCCGCTGGTGTTCGGCGGGGTGGCGACGGTGATGATTCCGGCGTCGTTCCTCAACACGCGGCTGGTGGAGCGGCTGGGCATGCGGCGCGTGTCTCATCTCGCCGTGCTCGGATTTCTCGCGACGTGCCTTGTGATGGCATTTGCCGGCTTTCCGGGCAAGCCGCCGCTCCCGGTGTTTTGCCTGTTTGCGGGCGTGACGTTCTTCTGCTTCGGCCTGATCGCGCCGAATTTCAACGCGCTATGCATGGAGCCGATGGGGGAGATCGCCGGGACGGCGTCGTCATTCGTCGGGTTCTACACCACGGGCGCGGGTGCGCTGCTCGGTTGGCTCGTCGGGCAATCCTTCGACGGGACGGTGAGGCCGCTGGTGATCGGGTTCACGGCTCTGGCGGCGGCAGCGCTCATAGTGGTGCTGGTGACGGAGCGCGGCGCGTTCGCGCACAGTCATCCTGAGGAGCCGGGAACACACGACCAAGATTGACCGGCCCAGGGCGGTGAATCTGCTGTTGACGCGCCAGCCTCTGCGAGCGTAAACATTCTGGCAACGAGTTTTGCAATCGCAAGAACGCTCGCCCTGCACAAGGCCGCCCGTCCCCATGAAGGACGCGCGAAGTACAAGCCAGGAGGCAAGGGGAGCACACCCGCCAGCGAGTTTTCGCCCGCGGGTGTTTTTTGCGTTCGCGAGCCATAAACCGTCAGCCAGGGCCAGTCCGATGTTCGAATCGCTTTCCGATCGCCTTTCCGGCATCCTCGACAAGCTCACCGGTCGCGGCGCGCTGTCCGACAAGGATGTCGGCGAGGCCATGCGCGAGGTGCGCCGCGCGCTCCTGGAGGCGGACGTGGCGCTGGACGTGGTTCGCTCCTTCACCGACCGCGTGCGCAACAAGGCCGTCGGCCACGAGGTGGTCAAGAGCGTCACGCCCGGCCAGATGGTCGTGAAGATCGTTCATGACGAGCTGGTGGCCACACTCGGCGCCGAGGCCCAGCCGCTGGACCTCAACGCGCCCTCGCCCTTCGCCGTCATGATGGTCGGCTTGCAGGGATCGGGTAAGACGACCACCACCGCCAAGATCGCCAAGCGCCTGACCGAGCGCGACAAGCGCCGCGTGCTGATGGCGTCGCTCGACACCCGCCGCCCTGCCGCGCAGGAACAGCTCCGCGTGCTCGGCGAGCAGACCGGCATCGACACGCTGCCCATCGTCGCGGGCCAGACGCCGCAGCAGATCGCGCGCCGCGCCATGGAGGCCGGGCGGCTCGGCGTCTATGACGTGGTGATGCTGGATACGGCCGGGCGCTTGCATATCGACGAAGCGCTGATGGCCGAGACCGAGGAAATCCGCGATATCGCGCACCCGCATGAGACGCTCCTCGTCGCCGACAGCCTGACCGGCCAGGACGCCGTGAACCTTGCGCGAACCTTCAACGAACGAATCGGTATTTCGGGCATCGTCCTGACCCGCATCGACGGCGACGGCCGCGGCGGCGCGGCGTTGTCCATGCGCCACGTCACCGGCAAGCCGATCAAGTTCCTCGGCACGGGCGAAAAGCTCGACGGGCTGGAGGAGTTCCACCCCGAGCGCGTCGCGGGCCGCATTCTCGGCATGGGCGACGTCGTCAGCCTCGTGGAGAAGGCCGCCGCGACCATCGACGCCGAGAAGGCGCAGGCGATGGCCCGCAAGATGCAGAAGGGCGAGTTCAGCCTGGAGGACATGGCGGAGCAGCTCCGCCAGATGCAGAAGCTTGGCGGCATGTCGAGCATCCTCGGCATGCTCCCCGGCGTCGGCAAGATGAAGAAGGCGCTGGATACCGCCAATCTCGACGACCGGATGTTCAAGCATCAGGTGGCGATCATCTCGTCGATGACGCCCCAGGAGCGCCAGCACCCGAAGATTCTGAAGGCGTCGCGCAAGAAGCGCATCGCGGCTGGCTCGGGGCGCAGCGTGCAGGAGGTGAACCGCCTCCTGGACATGCACCGGCAGATGGCGGGGATGATGAAGAGCGTGGCGAAGGGCAAGGGCGGCCTCGCCAAGATGTTCGGGCTGGGTGGCGGCATGCCGGATATGGAGATCACGCCGGACATGGTGGAGGCCGCGAAGTCGGGCAAGATGCCGGGCGGACTGCCGCCGATGCCGCCGGGGGGCCTGGGCGGACTGCCGGGCGGCATGCCCGGATTGCCAGGTATGCCGAAAGGATTGCCGGGGCTGCCGGGGAAGAAGAAGTAAGTTTTCGTTCCTTGTCGTTTCCGCAAGAAGGGGGAAACCGCGGCGGCTGCGAGGAGGCTGTGTATGGGCGCAAATGGGCAGGTGAGAGATGGCAATACCGTGGTGGGTGTATCTGATGGGCGTGGTGGTGGCCGGGTTTGGCGTTGCGCTGCACATGCTGCCGTCCTTTCTCGCGAGGCTTGAGGCGCAGGACAGGCAGCGGCGCGAGGCGATGATGGCGAGGGCGGAAAGCAGCGAAGGGCGCGTGCAGGACGAGTAACGGGTAGCGGCGTGGCATGGTGCGGGAGGGGGCACATGGACAATGAAGGACTGCAGTTTCATCTGACGGAATACGCATGTCTCCGCGCCGAGCTGCAGACGGCGCAAAAGACCACGTATTCAGTTGCTTTCGGCACGGTGGCGGCCAATGCATTCATCGTGACGTGGATTGTCACTCAGACTGGATCTGCGCCCAATCTTGGAACGTTGTTTATTATCGCAGCATGGCTTCCGGCGATTATTACCGGCATCGCTTGGTTCATTATAATCGATCGGGCTGCTTCGGTGAGGAGGCTCTCGAATTACTGCCTGATCGTGGAGGAGAAATTATCCTTTCCCGAATTAGGCTGGGAAAAGTACTCTCGAAGCGTTCGCAAGGAAAACAGGATCAAGATTCGCCGTATATTCAGCGTTATATTCATGCTTCTCATGTTAATGAGTCTATTCTTCGGTTTATACATGACATTTAGGGTGATGTAATTTGGAATCAACATGTCAAGACGAACGTTGGAAATGAGGAACACAACATGCCACTGAAAATCAGACTCGCCCGGGGCGGCGCCAAGAAACGCCCCTACTACCGCATCGTTCTCGCCGAGGCGACCGCGCCGCGCGACGGCCGCTTCATCGAGCGGCTCGGCTCGTGGAACCCGATGCTGCCCAAGGATAATGCCGACCGCATCGTTCTCAACGAAGAGCGCATCAAGTACTGGCTGTCCGTCGGCGCGCAGCCGACCGACCGCGTGCTCCGCTTCCTCGACGAAAAGGGTCTCGCCAAGCGCGCGCCGAAGAACAACCCCGAGAAGGCCAAGCCCGGTAAGAAGGCGGTCGAGCGCGCCGAGGAAAGGGCCAAGAAGGCCGAGGAAGCCGCGGGCGGCGGCGCCGAGGCTGCCTGATCGCCGGGAGGCGTGACCATGGCCAGGAAGAGCAAGGCGGACCATGGAGCGGCCAGCGATGCCCCCCCCGGCCAGCCGCCTCATGCTCGCCCTTCCGGAACAGAGGCTGATCGCGACGGAACCCCCGCGGCTCCCGCCGGCGATATGGTCTTGCTTGGCCGCATCACCGGGGCGCAGGGGCTGAAAGGCGAGGTGCGCATCGCCACCTTCACCGAGGCGCCGGAAAACATTGCCGCCTACGGCCCCCTGACCGCTCAGGACGGCCGCGTTTTTGTCATCGAGAACCTGCGTCCCGTCAAAGGTGCCGTCGTCGTTGCGCGGCTGGCCGGTATTGCGGACCGCACCGCCGCGGAAGCGCTTCGCGGCGTCGAACTCCATATTTCCCGCGACCGCCTGCCCGCGCCCGAAGAAGGCGAATGGTACTACGACGATCTCGTCGGCTTGGCGGCGGTCTCGCCCGACGGCGCCGGGATCGGCGAGGTGATCGCGGTGCAGAATTACGGCGCTGGCGACTTTCTGGAGATCCGCCAGGCCGGGGTGCGGCAGACATTGCTCGTGGCGTTCACGGAGGTGGCGGCGCCGGAGGTGGATGTCGCCGCGGGACGCATCGTCGTGCGCCTGCCGGAGGACATCGAAGACTGATATTGGAGGCGCGGCGCGGTCCCCCCATCATCGAGGGGGGCGATGAGTTTTCCGGCGGTCTCCTGAATGCAGACGCAGGATAGTCTTGTTTCTTATCTGCGCGGATCTCTGAACAATACCAAGCTCACCGCCTCACCGCGATGACCTCCATGCAGGCGCGGTTGCGCTCGCTGATATGGTAGGCGAGAGGCGAAAACCCCTGTTCTTCCAGCAGGGCGTAAAGGCGCGCGCGCGAAAAGTTGTGATAGTGCCCGATCTCGCCCCAATAGGGATTGCGGCTCTGGGCGTCGAGCATCCGCCAGACGATCGTGTCCATGTTCGGCATCGACAGGAACAGCACGCCCTGCGGTCCCAGCAGCCGATAGGCCGCGGTCAGCGCGGTCTTGGGAAACGGGACCTGCGCCAGCACATCCGCCATGCTGACGACGCAGAACCTGTCCGGAAAGTTCACCTCCTCCACACCCGCGCAGTACGCCTCGTAGCCCAGTCTGGCGAGCGCCTGGACATTCTCGCGGCGCGGGTCCAGACCGACGGCGTCAAAGCCCCATTCCTGTGCGGTGAAGACCATCGAGGCATTGCCGAAACCGGCGACGAGCCAGTCCCCCCGAACGCCGTTGTGCCCGATACCCGCGCCTGTCTCGGCTCCAGCCCCCGCTTCTTTCGGCTTCGGACGCAGCGGCGCCTTGGGGACATAAGGTATGATATGCTCGATCACATGGGCCGCGATTTCGCGCTGCTCCTCCACCTCGTAGCCGACGCGCTCTTGCGGCGGCGCCGCGCCGAAAACCGCCTCCGCCGCCTCGCTCGGGAGATAGCCCGCCGTGAAGACATGGCCGCACGCCTCGCAACGTTTCCAGACCATCTTTGGCGGCAAACCGGCGGTGTAGCGGGGATGCCCCGTGCAATCGGCCTCGCGATGCTGGCTCATACTTGCGCTGCCGCACAGGGGGCACGCCTCATAGGGAATGCGGGCGTGAAGCGGCGGCGCGCCTGCGTCTTCAGCGCCGCCGGGCTCCTTCTGCACGCCGTGGGCAGGCGCCGCCGGTTCCAGAGGCTCCTCGCCGATTGCGGCGACCGCGAAGCTGCGCGGCGGATGCCCCGCGGCGCGGAGGTCGGCCATATGGGAGAACGCGGCCTCCAGGTCGCGCGCGTACTGTCCGAGGTCGAACAGCGGGGCGGCGAGGCGGTTCTTCGCCAGCTTCGCACGCAGGCTACGCGACGCCTCGGGATCGCTCGCAAGCCGCAGCGCCGCTGCCTCGTATTCCTCGCGCGACCCCGTTACCAGTTCCGGCAGACCGGCCGCGTGCAGCAGGCTGCCGCACATGCGCGATACGAACGTCTCGCCCGCGCAGGTGAGGACCGGCAGCCCCGCCCACAGCGCATCGCTCGCCGCGGCGCTCGCGCAGAAAGGCGCGGTGTCGAGGAAAAGGTCCGCCAATTCGAGCCTCGCGAGGCGTTCCCGGCGCTCCGCCCCGGGCGCGAAGACGAGCCGGCCCGGATCGACGCCCTGCGCCATCGCCTCGCGCCGCAGGTTGCCGGCGGCCGCGCTTTTCGGCTCATGCAGCCATAGCACCGCTTCCGGCGCCTGTTCGAGGAGCCGCATCCACAGGGCAAACTGCTCCGGCGTGATCTTCCAGGCGCTGTCGAGATAGCAGAACACGAAGCCGCCTTCCGGTAGGCCGCATGCGGCGCGCGCGGGCGTAGAAGCGGGGGCGGGGCGCGGGGCGCCGTCCGGCTGGAAACAATGCGGCAGGTGGACGATCTTCTCGTCGTAGAACTGCGCCTGATCCATCGGCAGAACGAAAGGATCGGCGATGACATAGTCGATGAAATCCGCGCCCATCGTCGCCGGATAGCCAAGATAGCTGACCTGGACCGGCGCGGGGCGGCAGGCGGCGATTTCGGGGCGCGCCTCCGGCGTATGGCCGTCCAGATCGACGAGAATGTCGATGCCGTCGCCATGAATGGCTCGCGCGGCGTCTGCGTGCGGCAGCGCCCCGACCGCCATGAAACGGTCGCACGCCGCGGCTATCCGCTGGTTCGCGCTGCTCTGGGCGTCGCGGCCGCAGCAATAGCCGAAGACCTCGAAGCGTTCGCGGTCATGGCGCTCGAACAGCGCCGCGAGGAGATCGCCCACCCCGTTGGCGTGGAAGCCGGACGATAGATAACCGATGCGGATGCGGTCCTTGCCGCGTTTGCGCGGCGGCGCGAAGCGGAACGGCTCCTCGACAGCGCGCGTCAGTCCTTTCGCCCAGATGCGGGCGGCGGCGAGTTGCTCCTCCGCACCGCAGGAGATGTTGAGAAGCGGGTAGGGCTGCACGCGCTCGCCCGCGCGGCAGATATGCTCCAGGATGTGCTCCTCCATGGGCGCAAGATTGGTCCAGTCGCACACCTGACGGCGCAGATCGTAGAGATCGAGCAGGGCGCGGGGCTCGTCCGGAGCGATGGCGAGCGCTTTCGCCGCGGCCGCGCTGGCTTCGCCCAGCTTGCCCTGCTTCCGCAGCACCGCCGCCAGATCGAGATAGGGCGCCGCACTCTTGCAATCGATGCCGATCGCGCGGCGGCACGCGGCTGCGGCTTCGTCATACTCGCCACGAAGATTGAGGACCGCGGCGAGATTGGCCCACGCCTCCGCGTAATCGGGTTTCAGCGTCACGGCCTTGCGGTATTGCTCGACGGCTTCGGCGTGGCGGCCGAGTTGCTGCAGCGTGACCCCGAGACCGTTGTGCGCCTCCGCGGAGTCCGGCAGCAATGTCAGCGCCTGCTCGTGCGCGCCGATGGCGGCCCCGAACTGCCCCAAATCCTGCAGGACGCCGCCGAGGCCGGTATAGGCGGGCGCGAAAGCGGGCCTGATCTCCACCGCGCGGCGGAACGCCGTTTCCGCCTCCGCACTCTTGCCGGCGCGGCGCAGCGCGGTCCCGAGCGCCAGATGCGTCTCGGCGACGTCGGGGGAGAGCGCCGCGGCCCTCCGGCAATGGCCGATGGCTTCGTCCGTGCGTCCGAGCGTCGCGAACACCGATCCGAGATTGGCATGGGCCTCGGTGCAATTGGGGTCGAGGGCGAGCGCCACCTTGTAGGCTTCCGCGGCGTCTTCAAGCTGTCCCATCGCCTTCAGTACGTTGCCGAGATTGACATGCGCCGGGTAGAAGCCGGGCTTCAGCGCGACGGCTTCGTTACAGGCCTCGCGCGCCTCTTCCAGGCGTCCGAGGCTTCTGAGAACGGCCCCGAGATCGGAATGGGCCTCCGCGAGGCTGGGCCGCAACTGCAGGCAGCGGCGCAGGAGATTTGCCGCCTCGGCGTGTTTTCCCTGGCGGTAGGCGGTCAGGCCGAGCAGGTGCGCCGCCTGCCAGTTCTCCGGGTCGGCCGCACTGATCCGGTTGAGAGCGGCGGCAGCCTCGCCGAGCCGGCCAGCCCGCAGAAGGCCGATGGCGTCGGCCAGCGAGGGTACGCTCTGCGCGCCCCCTACTTTAGTCTTAGATCCCGGTTCCGGGTGGCCGTGCTTCCGCGTCATGTGCGCTCCGCGCCGTCTCCGCATGAATAGTCCGCACAGTGACCGGTCGGCAGAAAGATGACGGCGTGGCAGGGAGTTCCGCCGTTTCCGGAACATCTGGGCGCTCTGGCGCCGGTAAGGATGGGGGGAAATAATTTCGGGAAGCTTACGAACCGTGTACGGCCAATTTGCTGTAATTATTGATGCGGCTACGTCGGTTTCGTTTGACATGGATCAAATAGATAGGGACAGTACGGATGTAGACTTAATTGCGGCAAAAGACCGCAAGGGCACGCCCCAATCAAGAAAAAGCGGGAGTTTTGCTGCGCCGCAGCAAGTCAGTTTGGCACTGGGGAGGAATACTCATGATGACTTTTCGCGTTCCCGGCCTTGCCGGGGCGGCATTGGTTGCTGTCTTGTTCTTGTACACGCATAGCGCGTCATCTGAACCAGCCATTAAAGCCGATAGTGTAGCTCAAGAAACAGCGAAGCAGAATTCACCGGAGCTGGCTTTCGATTTCGAGCCGGCGCAGCGAAACCCGCTTTACGACTTCGGAGATCGAAGCGCCGGAACGGCCGTGCCGGATACCGGGAAGCCTTCAGCCAGAAAGCGTCCGGTCAGCAAGTGGAGGGGACGGGCAAACCCCCGTCGCGCCAGATCGAAGGCGCGCGCGGATGAGAACGGCAAGCCGCAGCACGTCGGCGAGAAGAAGATCAGGGCAAGTCTCGACAGGCAGCTCGCGGAGGACATCCGCGCCGGCAAGGTGAAGGTGGAAGGCGATCACGCCGCGGTGACCTCGCTGGTCATCATGCGCAACATACCGATCCCCTATTCCTATATCGCCACGCTGATGCGTACGCCGAATGCTTTCGGCGATGGCCCGGCCTGCATCATCTGCCACTCGTCCAACAATCCGGCTGAGGCCTATCGCGGGCTTGATCTGTCCACCTGCAAGGGCATCCTCAAGGGATCGACCGAAGTTCCGCCCCGAAAGCTGTTCACGCCGGGTGAAAACCCCAAGAAAGCGCTCATCGGGCGCATGTTGCGCAACAACCGCATGCCATTGGGCCTGAAGTTCAACGTCCGCCGCGACAGCCCGGAGATTCTGACGATCAGGAAATGGATCGAGGACGGCGCCAAGAACGACGAATTCTTCGAAGAGAAGGTCCAGCCGCTGCTCAAGACGCCGAACGTGTTCGCGCCGGACACGCCCGCCTGCACTCAGTGCCATATGTCGAACCAGGAGCCGCCGAGTTTTCACGAGATGAACCTCTCGACCTATGAAGGCATCATGCTGGGCGCCGATTCGGTCGCCAAGGGCATCGCCCATGCGACGAAGGTCGTCATCCCCGGCGATCCCGACAATAGCCCCATCATGCAGCACCTGGTCGAAAACCGCATGCCGCCGGGCATCGACCCAACCGAGGACCGCGACCATCCGAACACGCAACTTCTGTTCCGCTGGGTCGAGCAGGGGGCGAAGTGCGACTGAACGTCGGGCGTCGCCGGTTTCTGACCGGCGGCGCCGCCTGCCTCGCCCTGACGATGGGCAAGGCGGCGGCCAGCGGCCAGGGGCGGGGCATGACCGTGACTGCCCGGTGGCGGACGGGAAGCACGCATCTGACGCCCGTAACGCTGAGTG
>JBNKDX010000025.1:0-12229 GCA_050288485.1 Rhodomicrobiaceae bacterium
TGCGCGGGACTTTGTAGAGCGGCAGCGTGGCGCGTGCGTGCGCGATAATGTCCGCGCGTGCAAGCTTCGACCGTGGCCGCAATGCCAGCAGCGCCACGAGACGTTCCCCGCGCCTGGCGTCGGGCACGCCGAAGACCGCGGCTGCGGCGACCGCGCCGTGCTCCTCAAGAACGCGCTCGATTTCCTCGGGAAAGAGATTTTTCCCCGACGTGACGATCATGCGCTTTTCACGTCCCAGGAGGTAAAGGAAACCGTTCGCATCCAGGTAGCCGGTGTCGCCCACCGACAACGCATTGCCGCTGCGGTATAAGCCGCTTTCTCCCCCCACGGCATAACCGGAGAAGACGAACGGGCTTTCGGCGAAGATGCGCCCCTTACGTCCCGCGGGCAGCCGCCTCCCGCGCCGGTCGCGGACGGTCAGCGTGACACCCGCAAAGGCTCGGCCCACCGAGTTTTCGGGAACCGGCTCGTCATCCTTTGCTACGGTGACGAAACTCAACTCCGAGGCTCCGTAAAATTCGGCAAAACGCGATGCGGGAAACAACCGCCGCAGATGGGGCGCGGCACCAGCGAACCACTTCGCACCCGACGACAGCACCCAGCGTACACCCGGCATGGGCGGCGAGCCTGCGGATCTGGCTGCATCCATTATCAGCCGCAAGTGCGTCGGCACACCGTAAAGCACACTGACGGCGTGTTCGCCGATCAGCGCCGGTATCGACGACGGCTTGAACTTCCTGCAGAACACGACGGTGGCCCCGGCATGCAGGCCATTCGCCAGCGCATAGAGAAACAGCGAATGGGTCAAGGCGCCGGAAGACAGCACGACGTCGCCGCTGTGGATGCCGAATTCGCGGGCATCGGCCCGAAAGCTCTCTTGCCAGGAGCGATGGTTGCGGCGATAGCCTTTCGGCTGCCCGGTCGAGCCCGAGGTGAAACCGGCATAGAACGGCAGAGACGCTTCAGGCTCGGGGAGGGCGGAGTATTGCCGGGGAGCGCCGATCGCGTCGGCAACCTCGTGGAAGGCGATTCCCCGGTCGCTCAGCAGCGTGACGTTGCTCCCCGGCGCGATGCGCCGGTCCGTGGTGACGATCAGGCGAGGCGCAAGCGCCGCCAGCGTGGCGTCGAGGACCGGAGTCTTCCACTCCGGATCGAGCACCTGCGCTTCGCGGCCCGCTCGCGCCGCCGCCAGAAACAGCAGCGCGAGCGCTGGGCCGTTTGGAAGGTGGAGCGCGATGCCGCCGCCGGGCGGTATTTCGCTGGCTATGTGCGCGGCGAGCCGGTCGAGATTGCGGTTCAGCTCCCGCCAGGAAAGGCGGCGCCCCTCGAAGATCAGCGCCGCGCGATCGGGTGATTTCGCGGCGTGAACCACTATTCGTGCGGTTATGGCGCTCATGCCGCGTTCGCTCGCCCTAAACGGAAGTGTTGTCAAGAGCTTGCGGGAAACGCGCGGCAACCGGTTTGCCCCATCTCCGCCTTGTGCAGCGGCAATAATTGTAGAAGTCAATTGGTGACATCTTTATGGTGGACATCAATAACCGAGCATCGGAGCTATTATGAAACTGAACGCACTACCGGCATACGACACGAGCGACAATCCCACCGGCTGTTGTCCTCGCTTCAAACCCGAAGGCTGGGACGAGCAGGATCTTCACTTCGAGGACAAACTCTTTTTACGGGTATCTACAATGAGTTTGTTTCACATCCCCATAAATATGGGGTCCACCTTCAAGAAGGCTTTCGCGGCCATCGAGGCCGCCGCGGCGCACGACGACGGGGATTTCATCGTCTTGAGCCATGACCCTTCGCCATGGTCTGCGGAGCACTATTTCGCTGTTACGAAAGACGTGCCGGGTCAGGACATGAGGCGTCTGACGGGCGACTACCTGACCAAGGTTTTCGAGGGGCCTTATAAGAATGCTCCGGCGTGGGAGGCTGAAATGAAAGTCTATGCCGGGGATCGCGGAAAAGCAGCGGAACGGATCTACTTCTTTTACACGACCTGCCCGCGCTGCGCGAAGCATTACGGCAAGAATTATGTGGTCGCGGTCGCCAAGGTCCGCGATGCTTGAGCCGCCAAAGCGAACGTGGACCGAACAAAGGCTTCCGAAACGGGAGGACCTTTAACAGCGCCCCTTATCCGATCGAGGGGAAGAAAAATTCCGTTCGCTCGCGCACACCGCCCGCTGCCCACCGCTGGCTGATCGTCTTGCGGCGCGTGTAGAAGCGCACGGCGTCGGGGCCATAAGCCGCCAGGTCGCCAAACAGCGAACGCTTCCAGCCGCCGAAGCTGTGATAGGCCACGGGCACCGGCAGCGGCACGTTGATGCCGACCATGCCCGCCTTGACGTGATCGCTGAAATAGCGCGCAGCCTCGCCGTCACGGGTGAACAGGCAGGCGCCGTTGCCATATTCATGAGCATCGATCAGATCCATGCCTTCCTGTAGGGTCTTCACGCGAACCACGCACAGGACCGGGCCAAAGATTTCGTGCCTGTAGATGGTCATGGCGGGCGTGACATGATCGAACAGGCAGCCGCCAAGGAAGAAGCCGTCTTCATGACCGAGCACGCTCAGCCCGCGGCCATCGACCACCAGCTTGGCGCCCTGTTCCACGCCCGAGATCCACATATCCTTTCACCTTCTCGAAATGCTGGCGGCTTACGAGCGGCCCCATTTCGCAACCGGGTTCGGTGCCCGGCCCGACCTTGAGGGCATTCAAACGCCCGCTCAACCCGGCAATCAGCCTGTCCGCCAAATCGTCGCCCACGGCCACCGCCACCGAGATCGCCATGCACCGCTCGCCGCAAGAACCGTAGGCGGCTCCCATCAGAGCGCTGACGGCGTTGTCCAGGTCGGCGTCAGGCATGACGATGGCATGGTTCTTGGCGCCGCCGAGGGCCTGCACACGCTTTCCATGAGCCGTGCCGGTGGCGTAGACGTGCTCGGCGACGGCGGTCGAGCCCACGAAGCTGACTGACTGCACGCGCGGATCGGTAAGCAGGGCATCGACCGCTTGGCGGTCGCCATTCACGACGTTCAGCACGCCCGGCGGCAGGCCCGCATCGTGAGCCAGTTGGGCCACCAGAAGGGTTGAACTGGGGGCGCGCTCGGAGGGCTTGAGGACGAAGGTGTTTCCGCAGGCGATGGCCAGGGGATACATCCACAGCGGCACCATAGCCGGGAAATTGAACGGCGTGATGCCCGCCACCACGCCCAGCGGCTGGAACTCGGACCAGCTATCGATGCCCGGTCCGGCATTCCTGGAATGCTCGCCCTTCAGCAATTCGGGCACGCCGCAGGCATATTCCACGTTCTCGATACCACGGGCCAGTTCGCCCCTGGCGTCGTCCAGCGCCTTGCCGTGCTCCTGAGTGACCAGCGCGCAAATGCGGCCGGCGTTTTCTTCGAGCAAATGCCTGAAGCGGTACATGATGCGCGCCCGCTTGCCCGGCGGCGTGTCGCGCCACTTCGGAAAGGCGGCCTCGGCTGCGGCGATGGCCTTTTCCACGGTAGCGCTGTCGGCTAGCGCCACTGCGCCGGTGACCTGGCCAGTAGCCGGATTGAGGATGTCCTGACTGCGGCCGGAATCGTCGCCAGCGGTCTGGCCATCAACGAGGTGAGCGATGAGGGGCATTACTGACTCTTGTATGGACGGGGTCAGGCCAGCGACCGAATAGCGTCGCTGACGGCGTTCATGAGTCCGTCGATATGGGCGGGCTCGCTGATGAAGGCGGGTGCGAACTGCAGCGTGTCGCCGCCGTAGCGCACGTAATAGCCCGCCTCCCAGCATTTCAGCGAGATTTCCCATGGACGCCGGGCCGGTTCGCCGGGAGCGGCCTCGATCTGCACCGCACCGGCGAGACCGAAATTTCGGATGTCCGCGACATATTTCAGCCCCTTCAGGCCGTGCAGGCTTTGCTCGAAATGGGGAGCGAGAGCGGCCGCCCGTTCGGCAAGCTTGTCTCTGTCGAAGATTTCCAAGGCCGCCAGACCGGCCGCACACGCCACCGGATGGGCCGAATAGGTGTAGCCGTGCGGGAATTCGACCAGATATTCGGGACCGCCGTTTTCCATGAACGTGCGATAGATCTCGCCTCTGGCCACCACGGCGCCCATCGGCGCCGCGCCGTTGGTCAAACCCTTCGCCAGGTTCATGATGTCGGGCACAACGCCGAAAGCGTCGGCAGCGAAGGGCGCGCCGGTGCGTCCGAAGCCGGTGATGACTTCGTCGAAGATCAGCAGGATGTCGTGCTTGTCGCACAGCGCGCGCAGGCGCTGCAGATACCCCTTCGGAGGCGGCAGCACACCGGCCGAACCCGCGAGCGGTTCGACGATGACGGCGGCGATGTTCGAGGCGTCATGCAGCGCCACCAGTTCTTCGAGGGCGTCGGCAAGGTGTGCCCCGTGTTCGGGCATGCCCTTGGAAAAGACGTTCTGGGGCAGGAGCGTGTGGGGCAGATGCTCGGCCTCGACGCCGGGACCGAACAGCTTGCGGTTGCCTCCGATGCCTCCCAGACCGACGCCGCCAAAGTTCACGCCGTGATAGGCCTTCGACCGGCCGATCAGCATCGTCTTGGAGGGCTGGCCCTTCAGCCGCCAGTACGCGCGAGCCATCTTCAGCGAGGTGTCGGCCGCTTCGGAACCGGAACAGGTGAAAAACACGTGATCGAGGCCCGCCGGCGTCATGGAAGCCACCTTGTTCGCCAGTTCGAACGCGCCCGGATGACCGAACTGGAACGCCGGGCTGTAATCGAGCTGTGCAATCTGACGGCTCACCGCCTCGACGATTTCACGGCGGCCGTGCCCTGCGCCGCAGCACCACAGTCCCGACAGGCTGTCATAGATCTTCCGGCCCCTCGCGTCGGTGTAATGGACCCCCTCGCCGCCAGTGATCATGCGCGGGTTGGACTTGAACTCACGGTTGGCCGTGAAGGGCATCCAATGGGCTTCCAGGCCGTCGCGGGTCAGGCCTGCAGCGCGGGTGGGGTCGAAGAGGGGCATTCACCATTCTCCAATCTGGCGTGAAGAACTAGTACGCCCCGCGGGAAGTCCTGACCCGCTTGCCGCGAGGGCTTTCAGGACTTTCCGCGGATCAGGCGTACTAGCAACCTATTGAATCTAGTACAGCTTATCCGCAGCAAGTTCGCTTGCGCGCTTGCGGCAGGTGGGGTGCGAACTTGCTTCGGGCTGTACTAGAGTGTGCACGGCCAGTAAATTCAGTTAAATCTGAATCTCTCAACCTTCAGTTAAGGACTCGCTTACCTATGCGCCCCGCTTCACCCCCGCTCATGCAGGTCAGCGAAGCCGATCTCCGGCTGCTGAAGGTGTTCAAGACCGTGGCCGAATGCGGCGGCTTCTCGGCGGCCGAGGTGGAATTGAACATCAGCCGCGCCGCGATCAGCCTGCACATGGCCAGCCTGGAGCGGCGGCTGGGCCTGCGGCTGTGCCAGCGCGGGCGCGCCGGGTTTCTGCTGACCGAAGAGGGCCGCCGCGTCTACGAGGCCATTCTGCGCCTGCTTGCCGCTTTGGAGAGTTTCCGCAGCGAGATCAATTCGGTTCACGCCCGCCTGCGAGGCGAGCTGAACATCGGCATTACCGACAATCTTGTCACGCTGCCGCATATGCGGGTGACCCATGCCCTTGCCGTCCTGAAAAAGCAGGGACCGGAGGTTCGGGTGAACATCCGCATGATCCCGCCGAACGAGATCGAGCGCGGTGTCCTCGACGGGCGGCTTCACATCGGCGTGGTGCCGAAGCGCCGTCCCCTGCCCGGCCTTCAGGATTTTCCCCTGTACGACGAGGAGTCGCGTCTCTATTGCGGTCGGGGGCATCCGCTGTTCGAACTGCCGGTTGACGCCGTCACCCGGGAGGCGGTGGAGAAGGCCGATGCCGTCGCCACAGCGTACCTGCAGGCGCCCGAGACAGCGCATGTCTACCAGTCGCTCAACACCGCCGCCACGGCTACCGACCGCGAGGGTGTGGCATTCCTCATCCGGACCGGATGTTATGTGGGTTTCCTCCCCACCCATTATGCCCGCCGATGGGAGGAGAGCGGCGCCATGCGGCCTCTGCTGCCCGCTACCCACCGCTACAAACTGGAGTTTCGCGCCATCACCCGGAAGAGCGCGCAACCAAATCTTGTGCTGGAAACGTTCTCGGCGCTACTGGAACGCCCGCCCGCGGCCCCTCATGCCTCCGAGGCGGGACCGCCAGATATGACTGAGGATATTCCGTAAGGCCATCGCGCTGTTCACGCCGGCGCGGTTGCGGCCATCGCACGGTCAAGCGCGAAGGCGGCTCAGCAGTCCAGGCTGTGCTGGCGTTCCCAGGCGGTGGCGTGGCTCATGAACGAGTTCCACTCGCCCATCTTCAGCTTCACGTAGCTATCGACAAACGCAGCCCCGAGACCGGCACGCACGGTCTCCGAGCGCTCCATCAGCCGCAGGGCGTCGAGGAGATTGAGCGGCAGCTTGCGCACATTCTGCAAGGCGTGGCCGTCGGTATACATGTTGATGTCCAGCCGTTCGCCGGGGTCGCGGTTGTTGGAGACGCCGTCGAGACCGGCCATCAGCAGCGCGGCGGGCGCCAGGTAAGGATTCGTCGCGCCATCCATCAGCCGGAATTCGAAGCGCCCGGCGTCCGGGATCCGGACCATGTGCGTGCGGTTGTTGCCCGTATAAGTGATCGTATTCGGCGACCAGGTCGCCCCGGACGCGGTGATCGGCGCATTGATGCGCTTGTAGCTGTTCACCGCCGGATTGAGAATGGCGCACAGATCCGCCGCCGCGTGCAGAACGCCGCCGAGGAAACTGTAGGCCAGCTTGCTCATGCCAAGCTCGCCCTCCGGATCGTGGAACAGGTTGCGGCCGCCATCCCACAGACTGACATGCATGTGACAGCCATTGCCGGTCAGATTGTTGAACGGCTTGGGCATGAAGGTGGCGCGCAGGCCGTGCTTCTCGGCTACGGTCTTCGTCATGTATTTGAAAAAGGCGTGACGGTCCGCTGTCCTGAGCACGTCGTCATATTCCCAGTTCATTTCGAACTGGCCGTTGGCGTCCTCATGGTCGTTCTGATAGGGCTGCCAGCCCATCTCCTGCATGGCGTCGCACAATTCCTTGATGAGATCATACTGCCGCATCAGGGCGAGTTGGTCGTAGCAGGGCTTGGGATAGGTGTCGTTCGTATCGGCAATGGCGCCGCCGTCGCGCGTGAGGAGGAAGAATTCGCATTCGACGCCGGTTTTCATTTGCAGATTGTGGGCCTTGGCCTTGGCGATCTGCTGCTTGAGCACGTAGCGCGGCGCATCGGCGACCGGTTGGCCATCGCAGAAAAGGTCGGAGGCGAGCCAGCCCACCTCGGGCTTCCACGGCAGTTGGATGAGGCTTTCCGGGTCAGGAACGGCAAGGATATCGGGATGCGCGGCGGTGTGGTCCAGATGGGTAGCGAACCCGGCGAACCCGGCGCCGTCTTTCTGCATGCCCTCGATGGCGGCGGCGGGAACAAGCTTCGCGCGAAGCACGCCGAACAGATCCACAAACGAAATCAGGAAGTATTTGATGCCCCGCTCCGTGGCCGTCGCGGCAAGATCCTGTGCCATCGCCATTCCTCCGTCTTGCGCCTAATGCCTATTTGTTAATCAGCTATGGAGCCGCCGCAAAAACAGGCAACGCTACCCTATGGCATTCCAGTAACGCTTTCAACTGCAAAGAACTAATTTTTCCTACGAGGATCGGTATGGCGGGATACAAGCGGGCCAGCGGGCTTCTATCGAGAGGCGGCGAGGCATCATTCGGCGATTTGTCGTTGTTCCAGCAATTTCCCATAAGGAAACTTTTTTGAATATTGCTATTGACCGTCCCTCCGCGTGCTTGTTACCCTTCATTCACTACGGGACGAGGAGACGAAGGCATGTGCGGGATCGCTGGCATCCTTTTCAAGAGACCCGCCGCCAATCAGGTGCTCGGGCGGGCGCTGGCGGACATGCTGGACGGCTGCCAGCATCGCGGTCCCGATTCAACAGGCTTTGCCCTTTACGGGCAGGCTGTGGCGGACGGTCTGCGTCTGCGTTTCCTGGTGGATGACGACGAAGGCGCGTTATCTCGCATCCGCGCCGCCCTCGCCAGCAACGGCGCCCGGATCTTTTCCGAGCGGCGCGAGGGATCGAGCGCAGTCTTCGACGTAAGCTATGCAGGCGAAATCCGCCCCTTCGCCTATGCGATGGAACGCGCCGCGAAGCTGGTCTCCATCGGCGCCACGCTCGATATCATCAAGGACGTGGGCACGGCGCGCGATCTGGATGGCGTCTACAGCGTCGGCGCGATCGAGGGCAGCCACGGCCTCGGCCATGTGCGTCTCGCCACCGAATCGGACGTCAAGCCCGAGGCCGCACACCCGTTCTGGGCCACCGGCTTTGCCGATGTCGCTATCGTCCACAACGGCCAGATCACCAATTTCTGGAAAATGCGCCGCCGTCTCGAAGCGCGCGGCTTCGAGTTCCGCACGGACAACGACTCCGAGCTGATCGCCGTCTATATCGCGGACAAGATGGCGCAGGGCGTGGCGCTGGAAGCGGCGCTTGAGCAGTCGGTCGATGATCTCGACGGCACCTTCTCCTTCCTCGTCTCGACACGCGACGGCATCGGTTTCGCGAAGGACCGCCTCGCCGCCAAGCCGATGGTCATGTACGAGGACGACAGTCTCGTGGCCATCGCCTCCGAAGAAGTCTCGCTGAACCGGCTGTTTCCGGGCCAGCCCCTGTCCACCACCGAACCGGCCCCGGGAACGTTCCGCACATGGTCACGATCGATCTGAGCGCGCTGCCGGTGCGCGAGGCCAATGAGCTGCTGCGCGCAGCTGCGGCGCGTGGCGAGGATGCCGAAATCGTCAATCCCGACGCGCGGCATCACATCGGCGCGGGGCTGATCCACCCCGTCACCGTGCGGATCAAAGGATCGGCGGGCTATTTCTGCGCTGGGCTTTCGCACGGCGCGCGCTTCGAGGTGGACTCGAATGTGGGTTGGGGCGTGGGCGACTCGCTCTATGCCGGGTCCGTCGTCGTCGGGGGCAATGCCGGGGCAATCGCGGGCGTCGCTTTGCGGGGCGGCGAAGTCATCGTCAAGGGCAATGTGGGCAGCCGTGCCGGTCAGGTGATGAAGGCGGGGACGCTTCTGTGCTGCGGCAACGCCAGTTTCCTCGCCGGCTATATGATGTATGGCGGGCGCATCATTATTCTCGGCGACTCCGGCGAGCGCGTGGGCGAGGACATGAGCGGCGGCTCCATCTATGTGGGCGGCAGGGTGCAGACCCTCGGCTCCGACGCCACGACCGCCGCCGTGGCCCCGGAGGAAGACGCGGACATCCGCGCGTTCTTGGCGAAATACGGCGTCGCTTTCGACGGTTCCTTCACAAAGATCGTGAATGCGGGTGCCAAGCTGCGCTATGGCGTCGATGAGCCCGTCACCCGCCCGCTGCCGCACACCGTGTTCTCGAAGGGCGGCTCCTACTGGAACGCCAAAGTTGCCGAGGACATCCAGGCCAAGAGCCGCATCGGGCGCTACCGCATCCGCGGCTATGGCGCGGCGAAGGCCGTACCGCATTTCGCCGACATTGCCATCAAACTGGACCCCAGCCGGATCGGCGCGGCAGGCGACCCGCTCAAGGCCGTCAACCTCGCCATGGCGCTCGGCGGCCGCTTCGGCGCACGGCCTCTCACGCTTTCCATGCCGGTGCTGATCGCGCCCATGAGTTACGGCGCCCTGTCGAAATCCACCAAGATCGCGCTCGCCCGCGCCTCGCGCCTGTCGGATATCGTCGAGAACACCGGCGAAGGCGGCATGCTGCCCGAGGAGCGCGCTGAAGCCCGCCAGCTCATCTATCAGTGCCTGTCCGGGCGCCTGGGCTGGAACATCCACGACATGCTGCGGGCCGACGCGCTGGAAATCTACATCAGCCAGGGCGCCAAGCCCGGTCTCGGCGGCCAGCTCATGGCGAAAAAGGTGATGCCCGAGCTGGCGGCGATCCGCGGTATCCCGGAAGGCATCGACCTGCGCTCGCCCTCGCGCCATCCCGACATCATGGGTGCCGACGATCTGGTGATCAAGGTCGAGGAATTCCGCGAGGCGACCGGCTACGCCAAGCCGGTTTCGGTGAAGATGGGCGCGGGTCGCGTCCGTGACGACATCAAGATCGCCTACAAGGACGGTTTCGATTTCGTGCAGCTCGACGGCATGCAGGGCTCGACCGGCGCGTCCTCCGCTGAAGTTCTGGAAAATGCTGGCATTCCGACGCTGGCGGCCCTGTAGGAGGCGCTCGACGGTCTCAACGAGATCGGCCACAAAGGTGATATGCCCATCGTACTCATGGGCGGCATCAAGGATGGCGTCGATGCGGTGAAGGCGCTGGCGCTCGGCGCGAACGCGGTCGCCATGGGCACGGCGGCGCTCATCGCGGGCGGGTGCATCAGTTGCATGCAGTGCCACGTGGGCAATTGCGTCGTCGGGATCGCCACCCAGGACCCGGAGCACGAGGCGCGTTACAAGATCGAGGCGCAGGCCCAGGCCATGCACCGCTTCTTCGAGGCCGTGCGCTGGCAGATCGCGGCCATCACGCAGGCGCTGGGCTATGACGATTTCCGCCAGTTGTCGCGCAAGGATCTGGTGGCGCTGACGCCGGAAGCCGCCGCGATCACCGGGCTTCCCTTCGCCCCGTCCGCCAGGACGGCGGAGGTGGCCATTGCGCATCCGTCACTGACGCAGGTGGCATGAATGAGCCGTTGCAAGCCCTTCCCAATCGACCCCGGCGCCGACCAGAGCGGTCTGCCGCATTACGAACCGCCTCCCTGTCAGGTGGCTTGCCCCATCGGGACCGATGTCGGCTCATATGTCGGGCTGATCTGGAGTGGCGATTTCGCGGGCGCGCTGGAGGCCATCACCGCGACCAACCCGTTCTCCAGCGTCTGCGGCCGGGTATGCGACGCGCCCTGCGAGCCAGCCTGCCGCCGCACCGCCGCCGACGGCCCTGTTGCGATCCGCGCGCTGAAGCGCACCGTAATGGATGCCCTCGGGCCACGCTTCCGGCTGCCCGCCATTCAGCCAGACAAGCCGCAGAAGGTCGCCATCGTTGGCGCTGGACCTGCCGGACTGACCGCCGCCCAGGATATCGCCAGCGCGGGCTACCGCGTCGATGTCTATGAGGCATTGCCGAGGCCCGGCGGCATGATGGCCTGGGGCGTGCCGGATTTCCGCTTGCCGCCAGCGGTGGTCGAGGAGGACATCGCCCGCATTCTGGAGCGCTGCCCGGGCATCAGACTGCATCTGTCCACGCCGCTCGGGGATGGCGTGAGCCTCGATGAACTGGCTGCCAGTCACGACGCCGTGCTCCTGACCATCGGCGCGAGCACGGGACGCAGGCTTGGCGCGCCCGGCGATGTCCTGCCGCAGGCCGTGGACGGCGTGACGTTTCTCAATCAGGTCAATGGCGGGCAACGCCCCAGCATGCCCCGCCATGTGGCGGTGGTGGGCGGTGGCGACGTGGCGATGGATGCCTGTCGCTCCGCCCGCCGCCTGCCCGGCGTCGAGAAGGTCAGCGTGCTGTATCGGCGCGGGCCGGACGAAATCCCCGCCCGCCATCACGAAATCCAGGCCGCGCTCGCCGAAGGCATAGAGATCGTCTACAACGTGGCGCCCGCCGAGGTGCGGGAGCGGCCCGACGGCATGGTGGATTTGCGCCTGCAGCGTACGGAGCTTGGCGCCCCCGGCGCGGACGGGCGGCGTGTCTTCCGCGTCATTCCCGGTTCGGAGGAGAGCATGACGGCCGGGCTGGTCATCGCCGCCGTCGGACAGAAGACCGTGAGCCTGGAACTCGCGCGCAATGGCCTGATGGACGGCGACCGCATCGCCGCCGATCCGGTGACCCTCGCTACGCCGATGCCCAAGGTCTACGCCGCCGGCGACGCCGCGTCCGGTCCCTCAACCATCGTGCAGGCCATGTTTCAGGGGCACAAGGCCGCCTATTCCATCGTCGCCGCGCTGGAGGGGAACGCGCATCCCGCGCCCTATCGCACGCCTTACCGGACACGGGGCGCCGCTGTTGCGCAGGACCCGCTGTGGGAGAAGCTGCCGCGCGAGGAGCCGGGCTTCCTCGGTCTCTCGGGCGGTGTCTGGGCGGATTGCGTGGCGCCGTATGATGCGCGCGCGGCGAAGGAGCAGGCCGCACGCTGCTACCG
>JBNKDX010000026.1:0-12152 GCA_050288485.1 Rhodomicrobiaceae bacterium
AGGCATCACGGCGCTGTCGGCCCCTGAGAAGGCCGCCGCCGAGTAATGCGTGGCAGCGGCCAGTCCATCGTCCCTGCTGGTGTCAGGTTTCCGCCGTTCTATGATGACGTGTACAAGGTTTCCGGCGATTACTTACGGCGAGTAGCATGACCACCACAGGGAGCGCAGCGTTCTTGACGCGATTCGCGCATCTTCATCCGAAGTCGATTGACCTGTCGCTCGACCGTGTCGAGCGGCTGCTGGAGGCGCTTGGCGATCCGCATAAGGCGCTGCCGCCCGTCATTCATGTGGCGGGCACGAACGGCAAGGGTTCCGTCGTCGCCTTCCTGCGGGCGATGCTGGAAGCCGCAGGGCTGAAGGTGCATGCCTTCACCTCACCGCATCTGCGGCATTTCAACGAGCGTATCGCCTTGGCTTCGTCGCGCGGCGCCAGGCCGATCAGCGAGCGTACGCTCCTCAACGTTCTGAAACGCACAGAAAAAGCCAACGGCGACCAGCCGGTGACCTTCTTCGAAATCACCACTGCGGCCGCCTTTCTTGCCTTCGCCGAGCATCCGGCCGATGTCGTGCTCCTGGAAACCGGCCTTGGCGGGCGGCTCGATGCGACGAATGTCATCGAGCGCCCCCTGCTTACGGCCATCACGTCCATTTCCGTGGACCACACCTCGTTTCTGGGCGAAACGGTGGAGGCCATCGCTGCCGAAAAGGCCGGCATTCTGAAGCCGGGCGCGCCTTGTATCGTCGCCCGGCAATGCGACGCCGCGCTCAGCGTCATCAAGGCGCGGGCGCATGAAACCGGTGCGCCGCTGATCGTCGGGGGCGAGCAGTGGGACGCTTACGAGCAGCACGGGCGGCTGGTCTTTCAGGACGGGCATGAGCTGGTGGACCTCCCGCTGCCGCGTCTGGCAGGCGGGCATCAGATCGACAATGCCGGCATCGCGATCGCGGCCGCGCGCGCGCTTGGCGGCTTCCGGCTGAGCGCGGAGAACATCGCCAAGGGCCTCGCCTCGGCGGTCTGGCCCGCGCGCATGGAGCGTCTCGGTCACAGCGCCTTGCACGAGCTGCTGCCACCGGGGTCGGAAATCTGGCTCGATGGCGGTCACAATGCCTCCGCGGGGGAGGTTCTCGCGCATGCTGTGGCCGATCTCGAAGACCGCGTGCCGCGGCCGCTGCACCTCATCGTCGGGATGATGTCCACCAAGGATGCCGCGGGATTTCTGGACCACTTTCAGAGCCTGGCGAGTTTCGTGACCACGGTGGATATCCCGGATCAGCCCAACGCCTATACGGCGCAGGAGCTGTGCGCCATGGCGCGGTACAAGGGCTTCCTCGCTGAACCCGCCGATGGCCTACGGCACGCGCTGGAGTTGTGCGCGCGTGAAAGACGAGAGCCGGTTCGCGTGCTGATCGCCGGCTCGCTCTATCTGGCCGGGCATGTGCTGGAAATGCAGGAGCACGGTTTCAGCGCATGAGCTGACCGCCGGTGCGCCAGCCTGCGACATTTCCCCGCGCCGTTCGTTCACCACGCTCGCGACATGAAAAATGCGCCCGGATGATACGCCGCGCCGGGTCCGGCTCCGCTTCGCCGCTCGCGCCCGAGGTGAGGTCCTGCATTTGCCGGGCAGCGGCGTTACTCCCAAACAACATGGGCCAGACGCGCCGCGCCTGACCCATGAAGCTATCCAGAGGAGAGCCGTGCCGGCTCACTTCAGCGGCACCTCGGGGATGGCCTCCTCGCGGCCCCGCAGCTTGTAGCTGATGCCGATCTTGATTCTGTCGAGGTCGAGGGTGCCTTTGTGGTGGTAGTTGTGACCGGCGTGGTGCCAGTCGTCAGCCACGGTCGTGCCCGCGAAGGTCCTCTTGGTGTCGAAGTCGATGTGCTGGTATTCAACTCTCGTAACCCAGCACTCGTTCATGGCCCATTCGATACCGGCGCCAGCTTCCCAGCCGAAATGCGTGGCGCTATTCGAATCCTGCCAAGTAATGCCAGTCGCATAGGTGTTGTTAATCCATTTCGACTTGACCTCACCCCAGACAGGACCAACGAAGGCATAATACAGAATATTGCCGGGAGCATAACCAGCGCGGAAGTTCACGCCGCCATACCACTCCAGCTCACGCGTGATGCGGTATTCGTTCGTGGCGTACCCCTCATTGAAATGGCCGTCGATATTGGTGAAGTTGAAGTGCCCCTCAACGCCATAGACCAGCGGACCGTTCGAGAAGTTGTAGTCGACGAAAGCGCCCACAGCCTCTCCATTTATGTTCCAATGGTTGGTCAGGAAGGAGGTTCCGTCCTCGTAGAAATACTTCTCGTGGGTTTCGCCCACGCCAAACCCGACGGTGGTGCCGACATACAGCCCGCCCCAGCACGTCACACATACCGCGGGGGCCGGGACATCCTTCAGCGAAGTGACTTCTTGAAGATCGCCCGCATGAGCCGAGCCCATGCCCAAAATGGCCGCAAGGCCGGCTGCAACTGCATTGCGCATTTGTTTTTCCTCTCGAAAGCGCCGCAGGAGCGGCGGTCGTCGTTGTGCTCTTCCCTTTTCGAAATGCCCGAACAACGCGCACAGTACCCGAGCGGCCCACGCCGCGTTTCCCCACCGGGTAGCGAATCTACAGGTGCCGCAACTTACGGAATGATTCGCAGGAATGCTCGCGGAGATTGCATAAACTCACTGCGTCTCGCAGTGATTGTGGATGAGTGTTGCATTTTTAAGGCAGTGGGGGGCGCAGTCAGCCGTTGCGGATCTGCCGCGCGGTAATGTGCGCCTTGACGATGAGCCGCTGTGCGCCCGGAGTGACGGCGTCGAGCGGCCAGCAGGTCGAGAGCACGAGCCAGCGGCCGTCCATGTCCGGGTCGATCCCCGACGCATCCCAGCGCACGACGTCTTCCGAAGTGATGCGGAACCAGAAAATGGTGCCGTCCGTGCGCGTGATGCGGATTTCATCGCCGGGTTTGACGTCGCGGAGGAAAGCGAAATGCGTGTCGCGATGCGCGGCGATGACCGATGCGCCCTTCTCGCCGGGTTGCGGCGTGTTGGCGAGAAGTCCGGGGCCGAATGCCAGCGCCTGGCCACTGGCGCCGCTGAGCACGATGGCGCTCGCCCCGAGCCGCGGCACGTCCAGCCGCGCGACCGGCCATGTGTCCGCCCACGCCCAGGGTTTGACGGGATGGCCGGTGGCGAGGCTTTCGGCGAAGGCCTGTTGCAGGAGATATTGTGCGAGCACCGCCTTGGCGTGGATCAAGGCCCCGTGCCCCATCAGGGCGAGGCCACCCATCAGGAGAACGGCCGCAACCGCCATCACCCCGCGGGATGACGGTTGCGCCTTTCGTTTTGCACCGAGGAGCCAAGCGCAAAACATCGGTTTTACCCGCGCCGGAGCAGGCTGCGGCGCCATGCGAACGCCCCTAGCCCCAGGCCCAGGAGGAAGATGAGCGCGCCGCCCAGCAGGTGTGCCTGAGCATTCGTTGCCGTCTGCGGAAGAGCCACACCTGGCTTTGTCTGAACGGCGCGCACCGCTGCAACCTGCGGCCGATGGGATGAAGCCGCGATTGCATGGAGGTATTGCTTGTATTGTCCGGCGTCCGGGGCGCTGGCGTCGATGAGCTGCGCCTCACCGTCTGCGCCCGCGCCGCTGCGGCCCGTGTCTTGAGCGGGCGCCCGTTCGCCGAATACCTTGTCGAAGTCCCAGCCCGCCGGGAGGTTGAGCGGCACCTCGGCGCGCGACAGACGCGCATTGGCCGGACGGCTTGGCGTCTTGTCCACGGCAACGAGGCTCGTCAGGCGGCTCAGAAGGCCGTGTTCGAGCGCAAGGGTGAGAATGCGTTTATCCGCTTCGGCCGACGAGATACGCCCGAGCCGAGCCGCGACTTCAGCGTCGTTGACCTTCGCGCGCGCCCAGACCTTGGACAGCCCCTTGCCCTCGGCGGCCTGCGCGACCGGCAGCTTCGCGATCCACGGCCGCGTGCCGATCATGCCCTTGATCTCCACCATGCCGTCGAGCCGGGCGAGCTTCGCCGCGATCTGCAGCGTCTCCCCCGCGTAGAGGTCGGGGATAAGCTTCGGCGTGACGTCCGCACCGCCTCCGGAGAACGTCACCGAGATGTCCGTTACCGCCGGACGTTCCAGCTTGGCGAACAGCTCGCGCATGCGCTCCTCAACTTGCGAGGCGCTGCCGATGTGCGTGAAGGCCCCGCGGCCAAGCTCGGCGGCGTGCGTCATCAGATAGGAGTTGGGCGCGGAACCGATGCCCACCATGAACACGCGCGAGCGGCCGAGCCCGGCGACGAGGGTGTCGAAAAGCTGCTGCTCGTTGCCGATGGCGCCGTCGGTAAGGAAGACGACCTGCCGCAGCGCGTCGGGGTCGGAGCCCGTGTCCGCGAGAGCAGCCTTCATGGCGGGCGCCATTTCCGTACCGCCATTCGCCTGCAGGCCGCTAACGAAGTTCTTGGCCCGCGCCAGATTTCCGCCGTCCGCAGGAACGGCGGAGGGAAAGAGCAATTCGAAGGTGTCGTCGAAACGCACGATGTTGAAGCTGTCGCCTGATGCGAGATGATCGAGGCCGAAAAGAAGGCTTGCCTTGGCCTGGGCGATGGACGTTCCGCCCATGGAGCCGGAATTGTCGATGACGAAGATGATTTCGCGGGTGCGCGGGCGGCCGGCGGTCTCCAGGGCGGGTGGCGTCACGAGTGCGAGCAGGTAATCGCTCGAACCCACGCGTTCGCGGAAAAGACCAGCGGCGGGCGCGGCGCCGGGCTTTGCCTTCCAGGTCAGTTCGAAGTCCTTGTCGGCGGGGACGACGCCATCGAGCCTGATGACGCGGCTGTCGCCATCCCCTTCCACCTTGACCTGATGGTGGTGGCTCTTCACCTCGCCGAGGGGGAAGCCTGCATTGAGCCGCACCGTCAGCGTGACGGGGTTCGCAGGCGGATGGTTGCGCGGATCGAGAACGGGGGGCTCGATCCGCGCTTTGCTGGGCACAGGGTCGGTGGGGGGTGCCCAACCCGTACCGTTCAAATCGACGGTCTGAACGACCGGAGCCGGATTGTAGCGTGGGGCCACTACAAGCGGCACGCGCAGCGAGAACTGCCCGTTCGATTGCGGCACGGTCTGCTGATATTCGATCTGGATAAGGATGGTTTCGCGCGGGCCGATATTGGCCACCGAATTGGTGAAGATGTTCGGGCGGTCCTGCTCCATGAGCGTCGTCTTCCTGCCCTCACGTTTGGCCGTTTCATAGATGATCCTGGCCTGCTTCTTCTCCTTCACCTCGCCGATGATGACGCGGTTGCCCACGACCATTTTCAGCGTATCGACGGCGGCGTTCTCCGGCAGCGGAAAGACGTAGACGCCTTCCACCCAGCCATTGGTGGGGTTGATGAAGTGCTGCGTTACGCGGGTGCGGCCTGTCGCCGCGGAAATCGAGATGTCGTAGTCGGAGCCGACCAGCGGCGCCTGGACATAGCGCCCTTCCTCCGCCGCCTTGAACAGCAGCGTACCGGACCGGACGTCGCTTTTCTTCATCAAATACGGATCGGCGGTGGCGGTGTTTGCGGTGAGCGTCACGCCGATGAAGGCAAAGAGGGCGAACAGCAGAGCCTGCATGGCAAAAAGGTGCGCGGAGCATGTCTGACGGTTTCCGCCCGCATCAGCGGCATTTCTATGTGAAACGGGCAGGCGGCAAGAGTGAAACGGCATGCGCGGGACCCTCGTCTTTCGTCACCATCGGACCCTCTGGCCCGGAGTCGACATTTTATTAACCAGCGCCCCAGTTCGAGCGTTTTCTTCGCGATTGTTCAGCAATGAGCCGCCGTAATCCGCCAGGAAGTGCTTGCGCAAAGCTCGGCTTTACGGGTATGTCCGGTTCTGTACGGCACTGAATCGAGGTAGGGGAAATGTCACGCAAGGCCGGGCCGCATCCGGCGCCGGATGCCAACGGCGATGCGGCAGCCAGGATCGCCGAGGAACTGGCGCGCCGCCGCATGACGAGGCAACAGCTTGCGGCCGCCGCGAAGATCAGCCTGTCCACGCTGGAAAAGGCGTTGTCCGGCCGCCGCCCGCTGACGCTGGCGACCCTTGTCCGGCTGGAAGAGGCGCTGGGCGTCGATCTGCGCAACAATCACGCCGTAAAGCCCTCGCCAGTGGCTGTCACGCCAGGGCAGGCGCCCGCCACGCTCGGCTCTTATTCACGCGCCGCGATAACCTGGATCGAGGGCGATTACCTGACGCTGAGGCCGTCCTTCGGCGACCCGGCGGCCATTTACGCCTACATGACCCGCATCCGCTGGGATGAGACGGCTTCGAGCCTGATCTTCAGCGAGGCCGAGCGCGTCGATTCGGAGTATTCGCAGGGCGGCGTGGTGTCGGCGCCGCATTATTCCGGGCACATCTATCTCGTCACCAACAAACACGGGCAATATCGCCTCGTCATTGTTTCGCGCCCGACGATCCGGGGCGAACTGCACGGCATCCTGACCACCCTGCAGGTGGGGCGCGGCGCGCAGCTCACGCCGGTGGCGACGCCGATCGCGCTCGTTCCGCTGACGACGGTGGAGCGGGCCGAGTTCGGGCGCATCAAGTCCGGGCACGGGTGTTACGGGCGGTATCGCGCGTTCCTGAAACGCACCGTCGATGAACGGTTCGCGTTGCTGCTGGATGGGAAATGTTGAGCGACATCAACACAGTTCTGCCTTAATATAATTTACAATTTTCCATAACTATCTTGCGGTAAACTGACCGCATACGCCGAGAGGATTTGAGATCACTTCTCCAAGTCATTGCGTCCTCTGGAACTTCACCTTGGCACATTGAAGAGTGTTGCAGGAATTCCTCATAATCGCTCTGTATACGGCGTATTATGAACTTTGATATAGACGATCCGGGCCGGTCCATGGGAATAATTGCTTCTGGTGCGGATTGAAGCGTGGCTGCTTCAAGCCGATGCCGTCTTTTCATCGCCGGGACGCAAACGGCGATGCGGGGCGGGTGCGTGAGCGGACCGGTAAGCGAGCTCGGCGGACTGTCGGCCGCGGACCTGATTCAAATTGGGGGAATTCGCATGAACATGTTCAAGACTGCGCTTCTCGGCGCCACTTTCCTTGCCGGCGCGCTCAGCGCCGCCCAGGCGGGGGGCCTGAAGGACGGCCCGGATTACGACGGCTACGGCGCAGCCTGGGTTGGCTTCTACGCCGGTGCTCACGCGGGTATCGCCTGGGCTTCGGCAGAAGCTACAGCTCGAGCGTCCTACGGAGGGCAAACAGTGACGGCCTCGGCCGAGGCTGACTCGACGGACTTCATCGCCGGCCTTCAAGGCGGGTACAACTGGTTGACGCCCGGCAATACCCTTTATGGCGTGGAAGTCGATTATTCTTTCATCAATGGCGACGTGGGCACTATTCGCGGCCGCATCGGTCAGGTGATGGGAGACAAGATGATCTACGCCACCGCTGGTATAGCCTTCCCGGACGAGGCTGATGCTGGATTTGTCGTGGGCGCCGGTGTGGAGTGGGATCTTAACCACCGCTGGCAGAACGTTACGGCTGGCGTTGAAGGTCTCTATTATACCTTTAGCGAAGAGTACTCTTACGGGTTCGCCCGGGCCGAGGTCGACGTGGACGCTTTTGTCCTGCGCGGACGGGTCAATTACCACTTCGGCAGAGGCGGAGAGGTATTGAAGTAGGAATTCTTTTCTTCTGCCCCTTACCCAGAACGCGGCGCCCCGGCGCCGCGTTTTGTTTTTGGCGCCCAACCGCTCTCCGCGCGGATCTCACCAGGACAATTGGTGAAGGCGGTCTGGCTCTGCAGCAGGGCTTCGCGGCGCCGGGCAGGCCGGTATTCACCAAATTATGAACGTTCGGCAACGGCTCCGTTCACCCCACGATCATTGGCCGGGCGGTATCGGTTGGGATGAGAGGCCCGGCGAGCCCGTCCCAATATGAGCCGCCAGGACAGGATGCAGGGTGTGCGCCGCAAGGCAACCTCAGCCGGGAGATGAAACTCCTCCTGCAAAAATGCAGGCAAATGGTGATATTTTGGCTACAATACCGACTCGTCAAGTCAGGTATTCAAACCAGGGATTGCCGGATCATGGATTGTGACGGGGGTCAGATGCTTAGTGGGTTTGACAATGCGAACGAATTGCACGCAGGCGAACCTCTCATCCGCACCGCAGGCCAGCGCGATCCGGACCTGACGCGCCGCGTCATCCTCGATGCCGCGACGACGGAATTCGCCAACAACGGTTACGCCGGAGCGAGCGTGAACGTCATCGCCGCCGCCGCTAACGTCAACAAGCGCATGCTCTATCACTATTTCGGCAAGAAGGACGATCTCTATCTGGCCGTGCTGGAGCGCGCCTGCCGCCACCTGCGCGCGGCGCAAATGCGCCTCAGACTGGCGGAACTGGAGCCACGCGAGGCCATCGAGAGCCTGGTGATGTTCACTTGGAACTATTTCCTGGAGCACCCCGAACTGCTCCGGCTGTTCAACGGCGAGAGCCAGATGCGCGCGCACTATTTGCGACGTTCGCCGCGTATCCGCGAACTGCACGAGCCGCTCATCGCCATGCTAGGCGATGTGCTGCGGCGCGGCGCCGCCGAGGGGCTGTTCCGCCCGGCCGTCGATCCGCTGCAGCTTTACATCACGATGACGTCGCTCTCCTCGCACTTCCTGAGCCACCGCGAGGCGCTGGCGGTGATCTTCGGCGGCAATATCGACGGCGAAACGGGCCTGGATACGCGCGCCCGCAACATCGTGGACGCCGTCATCGGCTACCTACGGCCTTGAGCGTCTCCGGCGCGCACGGGTCCGGCGCTGACGGATCGCGGCTCGCCGGCGGCCGCAGGAGCGACAGCACGCAATCGTGCGCGGGCCTGTTCTGAGGCGCGTAGACCTGACCGTCCAGATACGCCTGCAGGGGCGGGGACAGCCACCAGCTCAGCGACACGCTCTTCCACGCCTGAACGGCGTTTTCCTGCGTGGTCTGATCGGCGCTTTGCCTCTTCACGAGCATCTTTTCCTGCGGGCTGCTGGTGGTGAGGCTCAGGAATTTGTCCCAGAGGAAGCTCTCCTTGGGCTGCGGGCAGACGTAGATCAGCGCGTGCGAATGAACGCCGGGACCGTTCAGGAGACCCATCTGATCGGGCGTTTCGGCCATGGTTTCGAAAGCGCGGGCGACACGCGTCGCGTTCACTGTCAGCAGGTTGCCGAACGTCCCGAGCGGCTTGAAGTCGGCCTCGTCCTGAGGCTTTGGCCGCCCCGCGATGGGCTGCGCCGCACCGGCGTTCTCAGGATGCTGGCAGCGGTCCGGGAACCATTCCGGTTCGCTGGACACCTGCAGGATGAAGGGGCGAAGGCGCGGATCGGCGAGCTTCAGGGCGCGAGCCGTCTCGACGGCGGTGACGGCGCCCGAATTGTCGAAATAACCGCCGTCCACGGCGCTATCCACGATCTGCTGCGACCGGTCGCGCAGGTTGGCGTGCGGCGAGACGACCGGCGAACGCGCGCTCATGCTGACGGCCGTGGACAGACGCAGGTCGAACGCGACAGGCTTGCCGCTGTCGCCGCGCGCGCCCTCGTCGCATTTGTCGCCAGCTCCGTTGGCGCCGCCGAACAGTGACGGCAGAAAGCGGGCGACGCGGTCCAGCCGGCGCAGGCTCGACGAATCCTTCGCCGAGCAGAGAAGCTCGTGGGCGTCGTAGGAGTCGGCGAACAGTTGACGGGGCGGCGCGCTGTCATCGGCAGGTTTGACCGGAGCCGTCATTCGGATGGGTGTCATGATGATGCGGCGGCCGGTCTCGTTGGACGTGGCGTTGAGGAACATGAGCGGCATCCAGTGCCCGGGCCGCGGCGTGTAGCTGAGCAGGGGCGCGCCGAGCGGCGTGATTTCGCGCCTGCGCTTGAGGCCGTAGACATCGTTGAAGGCGTCTTCCCACGCCGTTTCGATGATGCCCGCCCGGTCCATGAACATCGGAAAACGCGAGAGGGTGGGCACGTCCCGGGCGAGATAGCCGATCATCACCGGCGACAGGAAGTCGTTGGACAGCGCGGCCTGCAGCGCATCCTTATAGGTCACGACTTCGTGGAGGAATTTCTCTTTCTCCGTGCCGGTCCTGGCGACGTTCAGGAACCAGAGCCGCTGGCGGTAGAGCGCCTTTTTCAGTCTCTCCAGACCCGCGGGCGTCTTGCGGGCGCGTTCATGACGCCGCAGCGCGCCCATGAAGAACGCCGCCCCCACCGAACTGCCGGAAACGGCGGAGATGGCGAAAAGCTGATCGCTGAAACGCCTCGCGCCGGGCACGCATTTCTTTCCCGCCGCGCAGTTCACCTTATCGAGGCTCTTGTCCTGAAGATTGCCGAGCACGCTGGCGAACAGGAACGCCGCGCGGCTGCCGCCGCCTTCGCCCGCAACGATGATCGGGCGCGGACAATTGACCATCCCCGGCGCATCGGCGGCAAGCGCCTCGCAGCCGCGTTCGTTCCACCCGCTCGCTTCCTTCCAGCCGCCGATGGCCTCCTGGAAGGTGACCGGCTTCGCCCGCGCCTTCAGTTGCCTGTCGGAAAGGCGCGTGATGCGCGCATCGTGCCCGTCGGTGGTGAAGAGCGTGAGGGCGATTGCGGCGACGATTGTGACGGTGATGAACGGGAATTGATAACGGTTCGACAGGATGGCCAGCAGCGCCGCGAAGGGCAGCCAGGCCCCGAAGAGTATGTGGAGGAATGCGGCGCGTTTGAAGGAAAGCGAGTCCGAAACGAACGTGATGGCTTGGTTGAGCCAGGGCGCGCCGCTGACCCCGATCTTCCGGAACCATCCCTCGACGAAGCTGGAATAGGAAATGAAATGCAGGAGCGCCAGCGCCAGAATGATCCAGGTGACCACGGTCAGGTAGCGCCACATGAACACCTTGACCCGTTGCGCCGCGATCCACGTCTCCTTGGTCAGAAAGTCCGGTTTCAGCGCGGTAAGATGCAGATCGAGCGCGTCGTAGTCGGGCCTGTCGCGGCGGCTGAGCTTCTCGAACCGGACCAGCGTGCGCTTGAACCGCTCCGGATCGCTGGTCTCAAGGACTTCCATCTGGCGGCCGTAGCCGAGGAGGAAGAAGTTGCGGATGATGACCAGGACCAGCACGCCCGCCGTAACGAGGAACAGCGTGATCAGGTGATTTTCGAGATAGGCCCGCAGCGTCTTTTCATGCTCGTGCGGCGCCAGCTCGGGCGGCGACGGCGTCGGCAGGTTTTCAGACGCGGCCCAGATGCCCAGCAGCACGGCGATGAAGGCGAAGACGGCGAACAGGCTCGGCAGACGGAAAACGATGAAGCGAAAGCGCTCCTCGGTATCGACGCCGATGACATCGAAATTCTGCAGCAGGAGCAGGCGTGCGGTGAAAACGAGCGGCAGCGCCCAGAAGCAGATGCCGATAAGGTAGAAGCCCGCCCAATAGATGAAGCCTTGCGCCATGTGCGGCTTGGCGTCGAACAGCAGATCCTGGACCTGGGGAAGGAAGAGGAAGGCGTAGAACGCCAGGATGAGGCTGAATACGCTGAAGAACGACAGGCTAAGAGCACGCAGGAACAGCCGCGCGTCGGAAACGTGGCCGGGATTATGCAGGGCGGGATTGTGAGCGGCAGAGTTGTCCGGCATTGCTTCCTCCCCTCGAAGTGCAATGCCGGACTATACTGGACGGCCCCGGAAAGGCCGATTCGATTGTCGGGGCGAGCAGCGGCGCTCCGCCGGTTTTCCTATTTCTGTGCCTGAACGGCCGCTGACCTGTGGATAACTTAGGCTTATGCCTGCGCTTCAAGGGCGGACGCGGCGTCGGCGCGGATGCGCTGGATCATGGACGCCAAGCCATTGGAGCGCTGTTGCGTCAGATGGTCCTTGAGCCCCATTTGCGCGAACAGTCCCTGCGCGTCCAGCGCCAGGATTTCGGCGGCCGCCTTGCCGGAGTACATGGCCATGAGGATGGCGATGAGGCCGCGCACGATGTGGGCGTCGCTGTCACCGGTGAAGCTCAGGCGCGGATCGGCCGAGCCGTTTTCCACCGTCGTCTCGAGCCAGACCTGGCTCGCGCAGCCGCGAACCTTGTTGGTCTCGGTCCTCGCGGCATCCGGAAGCGGCTCGAGGTCGCGGCCAAGCTCGATCACGTA
>JBNKDX010000027.1:0-11986 GCA_050288485.1 Rhodomicrobiaceae bacterium
GACGCCTGCGTCGAGAGGAACACGGCGGGACAGTCGATGTGCTGCGCCGCGAAATGGACGCTTTCCAACGCCACATGGACCGCCTGTTCGAGGACTTGACCGGGCAACGCGGCTTCGGATTCGGTTTCCCGGAAGCCTGGACAGGCGACGCGCTTTTCAAGATCGAGACGCGCCAGGCCTTCCGCCGCCTCCTTCATCTCGGCTTCCGCGACGCCTTCCGCGCCTGCAACGGCGAGGCAGGGCAGTACAGCTTCTGGGACTATCAGGCGGGCGCCTGGCAGAAGAACCATGGCCTGCGCATCGACCATCTGCTTCTGTCCCCGGAGGCTGCGGCGCGCCTCGGCGCCGCCGGGATCGACAAGCATACGCGCGGCCGGGAGAAGCCGTCCGACCATGCGCCAGTGTGGGCGGTGCTCAACTGAGGCGGACCAGTTCTGCCCTGCCCTGCCCTGCCCTCGCGTCAGACCGGCGGGCTCCAGTGCTTCTCGCGGAAAAGCCTGATGCAGGCGTCCACGGCATCCTCGGCGAAAATCATGCCGCGCTTGCGCGTGATCTCCTCCAGCGCGGCCTCGATCCCGAGCCCGGCGCGATAGGGGCGATGCGTGGTCATCGCGTCGACCACGTCCGCCACGGCCAGAATCTGCGCTTCGCGGAGGATATCGCCGCCGCTCAATGCCTGCGGATAGCCTGAGCCGTCCAGACGCTCGTGGTGCTGCCGCACGATTTCGGCGATCGGCCACGGGAAATCGATCTCTTTCAGAATATCGTACCCGGCCTGAGGATGCTCCTCGATCAGGGAGAACTCCAGTTCGGAGAGGCGGCCCGGCTTGTTCAGGATTTCCACAGGCACCTTGATCTTGCCGACATCGTGCACGACGCTCGCAAGCCGCAACCCCAAAATCTCGTCGTCACGCAGTTGCAGTTCCTCGGCGATCTTGACCGCGATATCCGCCACGCGGCGCTGGTGGCCCGCAGTGTAAGGATCGCGCATTTCAACCGTCGCGGCGATCGCGGTCACGGACTCCAGAAGGCTGGCGCGCACCTTGGCCTCGCTGGCCCGCAATTCGCGGGTGCGCTCCTCCACCATGGTTTCGAGGTGATGGCGCAGTCGGCTCAGCTCCAGGTGCGTGCGCACGCGGGCAAGCAGCTCCTCGCGCTGATACGGCTTGGTGACGTAGTCCACGGCGCCGAGTTCGAAGCCCGTGACCTTCTCAAGCGTCTCCGACAGTGCGCTGACGAAGATGATCGGCACCTCGCGCATCTCCTCCTGCGCCTTGAACCGCTTGCAGACTTCGAAACCGTTCATGCCCGGCATGTTGATGTCCAGAAGCACCAGTTCCGGCACCTCCACCTCCGCGGCGTGCAGCGCAAGTTCGCCGCTGATCGCCGAGCGCACCTGATACCCCTCCGACTTCAGAATGTCCGTCAGCAGTTTCAGAGATGCCGGGGTATCGTCGACCGCGAGAATGTTGCCCTTGTCCGTCATTGGCCAACCCTTTCACTGCGTTTCCAAAGCCAGCGCATCGAGGATGGCCGGGTAGTCGAAGTTGTTCGCATAGCGTGACAGCGTTCTGCCGAGAGCGGCGTCGATGGCGCCTATTTCGTTGATGACCGCGCGGATGCGCTCCGCATCGAGGCTTGTGAGCGCGAGCCGGAGCTGTTCGCGCTTCTCGCGCGGCAACACGTCGAGCATGGCCGCAGTCAGCCGCTGCGGGGCCTCCTGAGGCGGCGCCTCCGCACCTTGCTCGTAGACGTATCTGACGCCCAGTTGCCTCGCGAGGCTGTCGTAAATCTCGTCGAGGCGGTAGGGCTTGCGCACGAAGTCGTCCATCCCGGCGTCGAGCATCTCCTGGCGCTGCTCCTGAAACACCGAGGCTGTCACGGCGACGATCTTCACCTCCTTGCCGCCGGGCAACTCACGAATGATCCGTGTGGCCCTCGCGCCGTCCATGACCGGCATGCGGCGATCCATCCAGATGAGATGCGGGCGCCATTCCTGGAAGAGCTTCACGCACTCGTCGCCGTTTGCCGCGATCCGCGTCTCCAGGCCGATATTAGTCATCAGCTCGGACAGCAGAAGCTGGCCTTCGGGCTGGTCCTCGGCGATCAGGATGCGGTAGCGTGGCGTACCTGGAGCGAGGCCAATCACCTTTGCGGCTGGCGCCGGCTCCGTGACGGCGCCGACATCGTTCTGGCTCGCCCTTTCGAGAGGCAGTTCAATACGGAAGATCGATCCCTTGCCGGGCGCGCTCGTCACGCCAATGCTGCCGCCCATGAGCTGCATGTACTGGCGCGAAATGGCAAGCCCCAGCCCCGTGCCCTTCTGCGTCGCCACTTCGCCAAGCTGCACGAAGGGCTTGAACAGCCGTTTCTGGTCCTCCGCACTAATGCCGGGACCGGAATCCTCAATTTCCACAACGAGATGGTCGGGGGCATTCGGCTTCACGCCGGTGCGGATGGTGACGCCGCCGCTCTCGGTGAATTTCACGGCGTTGCCGACCAGGTTGACCAGCACCTGGCGCAGGCGCGTCTCGTCTCCCGTGATGAAGCGAGGAACCGCGGAAGCCTGTTCCAGCAGCAGACGCAGGCCCTTCTCCTCGGCGCGCATACGCATCATATCGGCGACGTCGCGCACCATGCCGCCGAAGTCGAAGGGCGCGCTCTCTCCCCGCAGGCGTCCGGCCTCGATCTTGGCGATTTCCAGCACGTCGTTGATGAGCATCAGCAGGTGGTCGCCGCTGCGGTTGATGATGTCGAGCGTGTCGCGCTGGCTTTCCGGCGTCTCCGGATCGCGGCGCAGCATGGCGGAGAAACCGAGAATGGCGTTCAAGGGCGTGCGCAACTCGTGGCTCATATTGGCCAGGAAGGCGCTCTTCGCCTTGTTGGCGGCCTCGGCGGCGTCACGCGCCAGGCGCAGTTCGGCGGTGCGCTTCTCAACCGTTTCTTCCAACTGATCCTTGTACAACCGGAGTTCGTCCTCGGCGCGCTTGCGTTCGGTGATGTCGGTGAACATGGCGAACGAGCCCGAGAAACGGCCATCCTCGTCGAAGACAGGCGTCGCGGAGCCGAGCGCCCACACCGTGTCACCGTCCTTGCGGCGGAAGCGGCGTTCGTATTGCTCCGATACCCCGGCGCGCCGCCGCTCCATGCGCTTCAGATGATCGGGCACGTCCTCTTCGAACATGAAGTCCGGCATGCCTCGGCCCTTCATCTCTTCCGGGTTGTACGCCAGCATTCCCGCCATCCTGGCGTTGACGAATGTCGTCAGGAAATCCTCTCCCAGAACCCAGATGCCTTCCTCGGCCGTGCTCACGATGCGCCGGTATCGTGCTTCGCTTTCGCGCAGATCGCGCTGGGAGAGGAAGACGGTCAGCGCGTCGGCGAGCCGGCGGCCGATCTCCTGGAACAGCCGTTCTTCCTCGGCGGTCCATTCACGGGGATAGGCGCAGGCGTGAAGTCCGAATTGCCACGCCTTGCCCAATTTCGGACGAAGGGCCATCGACAGGAACGCCTTGATCCCGAAACGTTGTGCGGTCTCCTCAAGCAACTCGTGCGTGGTTCCCGGACCGAATCTTACCGGACCGTCAGCGGCCAGCAGGATGCGGAACGACTCCGCGACCGAGCTGTCGGTAGGTATTTCCCCTATCCCCAACGCCAGCACCCCTGGAAAAGCCGGCTTGGCGCGCTCCATGGGCACCGTCCAGGCGGCGGCGTCCGGATCGCACGGATACAGAAGGAACGCGCGGTCGGCATCGAATATTTCGATCACGGCGTCCAAAACCTCGCTCATCATCTGATTGAGATCGGCCGCGCCCTGGATCGCCCGGTTCACCCGGTCCATGCTTTCGAGAAAATGCAGATGCGTGGCGCGTTCCTGCTCCGCCTGCCTGCGCTCGGTGATGTCTTCGATAATGCCGTCGAGGTGGGATGGCTGCCCCGCCGCGTTGCGAACCAGCTTCAGATAGAGGCTGCCGGTGAATTCGCTGCCGTCCTTGCGGCGGAAACGGTCGACGTGCTGAGAAGCCTCGATCCCGCCCAGTAGCCCGGCGATGACTTTCTTGCGGTCTCCCGGGTGCATGTAGATCTCGTCGCCGATGGAGCGGACACCCTGGATGACCTCCTCCGGCGTCTCATAGCCGAGGATCGCCGCCAGCGCCGGATTGACCTCCAGAAAGCGCCCCTCGATCGTCGAGCGGAAAAGCCCCAGCGGGGCGTTCGCGAAAATGGTGCGGTAGCGCTCCTCGCTGATCTCCAGTTCACGCTTCCGCCATGCCAGGCTCGACAGCAGATAAGCGATGCCGAGGGAAAAGACGAGTACCAGCCCGATGCCAGCCGCGGAACGCGCGCGTGTTGCCTGGAAACTGCTTTCCAGCACGGCCATTGTGGCCGGTTCGTTGAGCCCGGCGACAACGACCAGTGGCCAGGCGGCCAGCCGATGCCAGCCGAACACCCGCGGCACATTTTCCAGGGTTGAAATAGCTCGGAAAATGCCGCTCTCTCCCGGCTTCGCGGTGAGAAAAGGACGGCCAGGCCTCACGGACCTTCCGAGCGCCTGGTCAAGCAGAAAATTGCGGGCGAGAAAGGCCCCATCCGACCGCAGAAGGGAAATCGAATCGCCCGGCGAGACATTGAGAGCCGCCAGATTGCGCCCGAGATACTCCGGGCGTAGCGACAGGGCGATGACGCCGGCGAAACGGCCCTCCCTGTATATCGGCCGCGTCATCACGATCACCCAGTGGTGGCTCAATCGCCCCTGCAGCGGCTTGCTGATGTGCAGGCGGTCTTGCCCGCCGTCCGCATGAACGCGAAAATGCTCGCGATCGCCAAAATAGACCCGCTCCGTCTGGCCGTCGGACGAATAGGCCAGATAGCCTTGCGCATCGAAAACGGCGATGAGATTGAGGGCGTCCCTGGGATAGGCGCCGAGGACGGCGCGAACCGTGGGGTCGAAAAACTTCGGGCTGTCGACATACACCTCCCGCAACAGGCGCGCGGCAAGATCGAAACCGCGAACGAGAGCGTCCGCCTGCTCGCCGACCGCGGCGGAAAGCTGTAGAGCCCTGCGGTCATTGCGGACCCGCGCCTCCGCGATCAACTGCTGGTGCCCCAATTCCTGGAACCACCAGTAGGACACACAGGAGAGAAGGCTGATCAGGACGATGGCCAGGGAAATAAGATCGGCCGGCCCGCGATTGTTGATCCACCGCCGCACGCTACCCCTCCCTGGGGCTGCAGGAGCGAGCCGCAGCCGGAACTGGCCAGCGCATGGTGTCAAGATAGGGCATCGGGAAATCCACCTGAACGCGCATTATCGGCGGCAGCGCTAAAGAAATGCCAAATGCCGCCCGCCAGTGGCCTTCGATGCGCTTCGCACAGGTGAAGACCATCGACCGGCGGGCGCTGGCGCTCCGGCAGCGAACGCGGGATCTGCCTCGTTGCGCACCGCCGTCAGGCCGGGTAGTCTGTACTCGTCGCAGGCTTTGCCAGAGCGTAAATTTTAATAATAACGACTCGCAAACACTATGCTGAACACATCATGCGCCCAAATACTGCCAGGAGAATTTATTTCTCTGTTAATGATAGGGTTTATCATTATTGGCGCTTTCGGGATGTTGCTGGGGAACACTCGTCAGATTCGCAAGAGAGCGTTGCAAGTGCTGTTGCTTGGCATTGTGTTGCTCGCAACAGTGCCGCTGGTAACCGACCGGAGCGCTAGGACAGACACGATTAAGGAATGGAGGGACCAGATATTTCGTATTACGAAGCAGTTTGTATTTGGCGGGCGGGGTTAAGAAAACGCGTGGAAACGCCGGAGAATTTGCGTCAGCCGCAGTCCTCGTCCGAAGACGTCTGAAATAACGCTTCGCGTTACACGTTGCCGGAATGCCCGCGCAAGCGGGAAACATCAAACATCCAAATTCGCCACCGACAGCGCGTTCTCCTGGATGAATTCCCGCCGCGGTTCGACGACGTCGCCCATCAGCTTGGAGAAAATCTCGTCGGCCTCGTCCAACTCGCCCACCTTCACCTGCAAGAGCGTGCGCACGTCGGTGTTCAGGGTCGTTTCCCAGAGCTGCTCGGGGTTCATCTCACCCAGCCCTTTGTAGCGCTGTATACTACTGATACCCTTGCGGCCCGCGCCGAAAACCGCATCCAGCAACGTTGACGGCCCGTAGACCTGCGTCTCGGCGCTCTTGCGCTTCAACACCGCCGACGCGCCGTAAATCTCCGCCAGATGCGCGCCGAGCTGCGTCAGCTTGCGGGCGTCCGCGGAGGCGATCAGCGCGCGGTCGAGCGTGTGCGCCTCCTTCACGCCGCGCACGACACGAGCGAATTCCAGCCCGCGCTCATCCGTCACCTCGCCGCGCCAGCCGCGCTCGGTTTCCTCGGACAGCACATCGAGCCGGCTTTTGATCTGCGCCGCCAGTTCCGCCGCTCGCGCGTCATCGGTCAGCGCCGCCGGGTCGAGCGCGCCCGCGATGGCCGCCTGCTCGACGACAAAACGGGCGTAGCGCGTGTGCAGCCCCTCAAGAACGGCAACCGCCGAACGCGCCTTCTCGACGATCTGACGCAGATCGGCCCCCGCGACCGTCTCGCCGCTGCCGAGCTCCAGCACGGCGTCCTCGACACCGCCTGCGATGAGGTAATCCTCGAAGGCGCGTTCGTCCTTGAGATATTGCTCGGAATTGCCGCGCTTGACCTTATAAAGCGGCGGCTGAGCGATGTAGAGATAGCCGCCCTCGATCAGCTCCGGCATCTGGCGGTAGAAGAAGGTGAGCAGAAGCGTGCGGATATGCGCGCCGTCCACGTCGGCGTCGGTCATGATAATGATCTTGTGGTAGCGCAGCTTCGAGATGTCGAAATCGTCGCGGCCGATGCCGGTGCCGAGCGCGGTGATCAGCGTGCCGATCTGTTCGGACGACAGCATCTTGTCGAAACGCGCGCGCTCCACATTCAGGATCTTGCCGCGCAGAGGGAGAACGGCCTGGAAGGCGCGTTCACGGCCCTGCTTGGCGGAACCGCCTGCGCTATCGCCCTCGACCAGGAACAGTTCGGACCTAGCGGGGTCGCGCTCCTGACAGTCGGCCAGCTTGCCGGGCAGATTGGCGACGTCGAGCGCGCCCTTGCGCCGCGTCAATTCGCGAGCCTTGCGCGCGGCCTCGCGGGCGGCCGCCGCCTCGGCGATCTTCTGCACGATGGCCTTCGCCTCGGAAGGGTGCTCCTCGAACCAGATGCCCAGCGCCTCGGTTATCGCGCCTTCAACCACGGGGCGCACCTCTGAGGACACCAGCTTATCCTTGGTCTGGCTGGAGAATTTCGGGTCGGGCGCCTTCACCGACAGGACGCAGGTCAGCCCCTCGCGGGCGTCATCGCCGGTGAGCTGCACCTTCTCCTTCTTGGCGATGCCGGATTCGGCGGCATAGGTGTTGACGGTGCGCGTGAGCGCGGCGCGAAAGCCCGCTAGATGGGTGCCGCCGTCGCGCTGCGGGATGTTGTTGGTGAAACACATCACGCTTTCGTGATAGCCCTCGTTCCACCACAACGCGGATTCGACGACGATGCCCTCGCGCACCACTTTCACCGTGATCGGCTGGTCGAGCAGAGGCTTGCGGGCGCGGTCGAGATAGCGGACGAACGCCTCCAGCCCGCCCTCATACATCAGTTCCTCGCGTTTTGGCGGCGCGGCGCGCAGATCCTCGATGACGATGTGCACGCCGGAATTGAGGAAAGCCAGCTCGCGAAGGCGGTGTTCGAGCGTGGTGTAGTCGAACTCCGTCATCGAAAAGGTTTCGGGCGAGGGGGTGAAGGTTACGCGCGTGCCGCTGCAGTCCGGCGCCTTGCCAACGACCTTGAGCGGCGCGACGGCCACGCCGTTCTCGAACGACATGGTGTGTTCCTCGCCGTCGCGCCAGATCGTCAGGTCCAGCCGCGAGGAAAGCGCGTTCACCACCGACACGCCGACGCCATGCAGACCGCCGGAAACCTTGTAGCTGCCGCCTTCGACATTCTCGAATTTGCCGCCCGCGTGAAGCTGGGTCATGATGACCTCGGCCGCGGAGACGCCTTCCTCGGGGTGAATGCCGGTCGGGATGCCGCGGCCGTTATCCTCCACCGCCACCGAGCCGTCAGCATTGAGCGTGACCAGCACGCGGTCGCAATAACCCGCTAGCGCCTCGTCGATGGCGTTGTCCACCACCTCGTAAACCATGTGGTGCAGGCCCGTGCCGTCATCGGTGTCGCCGATATACATGCCGGGGCGTTTGCGCACCGCGTCCAGCCCGCGCAGAACCTTGATGGATTCAGCGCCGTATCCGTTCGTTTCAGACTGTCTGGCCGCGTTCGCGCTCATTCTACCTGTCCTTCGGTCGGTTCATGCGCCCGCCTGTGGAGCGGCGGGTCGCAACGAAAATCCTGCAATATGAAAAAAGTGCATGCGAAAAGCGCCGCAAGCGCGAGAGGATGCCGCCGTGTCCACCGTTCCGGCTTCCCTCACCCCGTTCGCGCCTGACGCACGGGGACAGCTCCCTGATCCTCGCCGCTCTTCGTTACGGCACCATTGGCGATGGTAAAAAAATGCGCCTTGTTCCGGAGGGGCGCGAAGACGTCCGCGTCAGTTCCGGTGAGCCACGCCTGTGCGCCAAGCCGTTCGATTTCCTCGAACAATGAAACGCGCCGCGGTTCATCCAGATGCGCTGCAATTTCGTCCAAAAGAAGGAGCGGCGCAAGGCCCCCGCGGGCTTCTTTCACGGCTTTCGCGTGGGCCAGAATGAGACCGATGAGCAGCGCTTTCTGCTCGCCGGTGGATGACAGATGCGCGGGCATGTCTTTCGGACCGTGACGCACCAGAAGGTCGCTGCGGTGCGGGCCGTCGAGCGTGCGTCCGGCCGCGCGGTCACGTTCGCGTGATGCGGCCAGCCTGCGGGCGTAGTCGTCTTCGACGTCGACGGCTGCCCGTTCGCGCAAACCCGCTTCCAGCGCGCCCTCCAGGGCGAGCATGGCGTGAGGAAAGGCGCTGCCGCCTGCCTCCAGATCGGCGGCGATGTGGCCTGCGAGGCGGTCCATCGCCTCGATGCGCCCGGCGGCGATTGCGGTGCCGGTTTCGGCCATCTGGCTTTCGATGGCTTCGAAATAGCGGGCCGAGCGCTCGCCCAGTTCGAATAGCCGGTTGCGCTGGCGCATGGCGCGTTCGAAGTGGCCGAGGCGGGTGCGGTGCGCGCCGTCAAAGGCGGCGGCCATGCGGTCGAGGAAGCGACGGCGTTCGGAGGCCGCACCGGTGAACAGGCCGTCCATGGCGGGCGTCAGCCAGAGGATTTGCAGGTAGTCGCCGAGCGCGCCGGAACCGCTCGCCATTTCGCCGTCGATCTTCACCGTGCGGCTGATGCCGCCAGCGGCGCCGCCCTGCTGTCCGGTGCCGAGCGCGATTTCCGCGCCGTCCAGCGACAGCCGTGCGGAGACGGCCCAGCTTCCTGCCCCGGCGAGAGGCGCCATATCACTGAAGGCGGCGCCGCGCAGCCCACGGCCGGGCGACAACATGGAAACGGCTTCCAGGATGTTGGTTTTGCCGGAGCCGTTGTTGCCCGTGAGCACGACGGGAGCAGCGCCGGGCGTCAGCGTGGCGTGGCCGTAATTGCGGAAACCGGTCAGCGTCAGTCGCGCCAGCCAGACACGCGGTGAGGCAGCGCCATTGCCTGGCGGGGGCGTCCTGTCCTGAATTGAAACCGTCAAGACCTCTACCGTAGAGCAGTACCCGTTCCCTCAGCCGAACGGCGATGTTTCCTATAAACGGCGCCGCTCGGATCGGACGGAACCCGGCGCCCCGGCGGCGCCGGCTCGGGATCTGGCCCGGTCAGCCGTTTCCCTCGCAAGCGCCCCCTCTCAGACACGCATCGGCATCAATACATACAGGGCGGAATCGTCCTTCTCGTCCTGAAGCATCGTCGGCGCGCCGGAGTCCGACAGCTTGAAAAGCGCCCGCTCCCCGTCGAGCTGCGCGGCTATATCCAATAGATAGCGAGCGTTGAAGCCGATTTCCAGGCCTTCGCCGCTATAATCGGCGCTCAATTCTTCGCTTGCCGAGCCCGATTCCGGGTTGTGGACGGACAGCTCCAGCCCGCCCTCGGAAATGCTCAGTTTTACCGCGCGGCCCTTCTCGCTCGACAGCGTCGATACTCTATCCACGGCGCTGATAAACGCCGCATTATCGACCATCATCATCTTGTCGTTGTTTGCCGGTATGACGCGCTGATAGTCGGGAAACGTTCCGTCGATGAGCTTCGACGTGAGAACGACGTCGCCCGCGGTGAATCTGATCTTGGCCGCGGAAAGGTCGACGGCAACCTTGCCGCTGTAGTCGGCCAGCAGTTTTGCGAGTTCGTGCACCGTCTTGCGGGGCAGGATGATGCCGGGCATGCCCATGGCGCCATCGGGCAGCGCGATGTCCATGCGCGCCAGACGGTGACCGTCGGTGGCGACGGCGCGCAGGCGCCAGCCCTCCGGCGTTTCAGTAGCGTGAATATAAATGCCGTTGAGATAATAGCGCGTCTCGTCCGTGGAGACTGCGAAACGCGTCTTCTCGATCAGCCGTAGCAGATCCTGCGAGGGCGCCTCGAAGCTGTGGGACATGCCCGCGGCGCCGAGGTCCGGGAAGTCGTCGGCGGGAAGGCAGGCGAGGAGAAAACGTGACGCCCCCGCCTTCAACGCCAGCCGCCCGTCGTCGCCCTGTGTGGCCATTTCCACCTGCGCGCCGTCGGGGAGCTTGCGTACGATGTCGTGCAGTGTGTGCGCAAGCACCGTCGTGCCGCCGCCGGCGGTGATTTCGGCTTTTGCCGACTCCGTGACCTCGATATCGAGATCGGTCGCCTTCAGGTGCAGAGTTCCGTCCTCGGCGCGCAACGCGACATTGGCAAGAATCGGGATGGTGTTGCGCCGCTCCACGACGCTGGTGACATGCTGCAATGCCTTCAGCAGCAGGCTTTTTTCAATCAATAACCGCATGAAAGACCCCTAGCTGCAATGGAAACGGCCAGCATCCGGGTGAATTCCGGCGCATCTGGAACCGCCTGCGCCGGACCCCAGACTTCGCAAAGGTGGCTCGTGCACTGTTGCCCGGGGTGGCGTCTTTGACAAGCGGTTTACACGAGAGCATGATCGCATACGGCATGCTGCGGCCGAAAGCAACCGTAGCCCCGTGCAGTGGCGCGCAGCAAGACAGCAAGCGACGGCACCAATCATGGCACGAGAGCCATTCTTCCCCAATTCGCATGCATGCTCCAGCCCTGCAACCAGGGATTGCACACCCCGGACATGCGCAGGCCCGGCACGATGGCCGGACCCGGCATGGTGTTGTGCGCTAAGGGGCAGACTGCCTTGCAACGCCAACACGCAACTACTCTTTCAAAAGCCGCCTGAGGACCTCGACCTCTTCCCGCAGGCCGGCATCCTCGGCGAGCAGCGACTCGATCTTGCGGATGGCGTGAAGGACCGTCGTGTGATCTCTGCCGCCAAAACGGCGCCCGATTTCAGGCAGCGAGCGCGCCGTGAGCGATTTGGCGAGGTACATGCCGATCTGACGTGGCCTGACGATGGAGCGGTTGCGGCGGCTCGACAGCAGATCGCCACGATTCACGCCGAAATGCTTCATGATGACCCGCAGAATGTCGTCGATTTTCACCCGCCGGGGCTCCTTGCCGCGAACGAGATCGCCGATGATCTGCTCCGCGCTTTCGACGGTGATCGGCTGCGAGGTCAGTTGATAGGCGGCGTGGATGCGGGTGATCGCGCCCTCCAGTTCCCGGCCGCTCTCAGTGAGCTGGGTGGCGAGATACTCGATGACCGGCTCGGTTATGGTGAAACCGCGATCGCTCTCGGCTTTCTCAGCCGCCCGGCGCTTGAGAATTTTGTAGCGCAAATCGTAGTCGAGGGCGCCGAGTTCCGCCACCAGTCCGCCCGACAGCCGTGAGCGCATGCGAGCGTCGAAACTCTCAAG
>JBNKDX010000028.1:0-11876 GCA_050288485.1 Rhodomicrobiaceae bacterium
GAGGCCGAGGCCATCATCGGCAAGTGCCGCGAATCCTATCAGGAGGATCTGTTCGGGGCCATCGAGCGCGGCGATCACCCGAAATGGACGCTCGAAGTGCAGATCATGCCCGAGGCGGACGCAGGCAAGCAGTGGTACAACCCCTTCGACCTCACCAAGGTCTGGCCGCACAAGGATTACCCGCTCATCGAAGTGGGCGTGATGGAGCTGAACCGCAATCCCGCCAATTATTTCCAGGAAATCGAGATGCTCGCCTTCTCGCCGTCGAACGTGGTCGCGGGTATTTCCTGGTCGCCCGACAAAATGCTGCAGGCGCGCATCTTCTCCTACGCCGACGCGCACCGCTACCGGCTTGGCGCCCATTACGAAATGCTGCCCGTCAACCGCGCGCGCTGCCCGATCCATCATTACCACAAGGATGGGCCGATGCGGTTTTTCGGGCCGCTCACGGGAAGCGCCGATGCGTTCTACGAGCCGAATTCGTTTGAAGGTCCGGTGCAGGCCGGTGACCATGTCGAGCCGCCGCTGAAGATCTACGGCGACGCTGACCGCTACGATCACCGCGAGGGCAACGACGACTATCGTCAGCCCGGCGATCTGTTCCGCCTGATGACGCCGGATGCGCGCGAGCGGCTGTTCGCGAACCTTGCCGAGTCCATGGCGGGCGTGCCGGCGGAAATCGTCAAGCGCCAGATCGCGCTTTTCAATAAATGCGACCCGGAATATGGTCAGGGCGTCGCCGCGCGCCTGGGGCTGAGCGGGCCGGAGATGGGCCGCGCGGCCGCCGAATAGGCCAGCGGCGCAGGTTTTGGCCCGCCGTGTCGCGCGGTTTACACAGGGCACGGCGCGGCCAAGCAGTACTGCCTCCATATTGGTTTGCGAAGCGGCCCCGGTGACGCGCGGCCGACGCATTGTCATCTGTCCCCGGCAAACCCGGGAAAACAGCCCGAAACCGGATGCGAAGCTGTGGCTGTGCCGCAAGCACCCACAGGCAACCGCGCGCGGGTCCGGGAAATTTGTCCGCCATCGGCGTGAATCGAGTATCGTCTTGCCACGAGGGGGGCGGATTGCGTATTTCCTGCAACGGCGTCCGCCGGATACGCGCCTGGCATGAAAGGGCGCGGCCGGAAGACGCCAGTGAGGCACCCGGCAAGAGGGGCGGCAATTCAAACGAGGTCGGGGAGCGGAACTATGGCGTCTCTTTTCGGGTGCCGGAGCGGTGAACGCAGACGCCGCGGTATCCTCGCTGCGACGGCGGCGGCGCTGCTCATCGCAGCCAGCGTTGCCGACGCCCGGGCGGAGGCCTACCGACAGTTGCCGAACAGCCGCATCGCCATGGAAATCGGAGGCGCGTTCACGGCATCCAGCCGCTTCACCGGCTTTCTCGACGAGGCGAGCGGCGCATCCTTCGTCATCGCGGAAATGCCGGGCCACGCCTACCATGAGGTGAAGAAACTCGCCGACCGCCCCGCCGCTCTGGCCAGCAAAGGGATCGTACAGACGCGGAAGAGCGAGTTGCCGGGCCGCAGCGGCGAATATGTCTATGTCACCGGCATTCAGCGCACCCCCAGAGGTGACTATGCCAAGTTCCTGCTCATCATGCGGGAAGACGACGTCACGGCGATCATCACTGCCAATGTCCCCGTGCTCGCATTGAAGAATAAGACGGTTGCCAGGGAGCGGATCGAGCGCGCGCTGCGAAGCGCGACCGTGCGGCCCCGTATCGCCAAGACCGCCGAGTTGTTTCGTCTGGCCTATCTGGGGCCGTTTCGCGAGGCGGTCAGCCTCATGGGCACGTCGAAAGCCTATAATCTGACCGGAAAGATACCTGAAGCGGGCGCAAACAGGCTGGGCGAGCCGCTGTTCATCGTGTCGCCGTCGCTGGACAAGCTGCAAGTGCCAGACATCAAGGCCGCCGCCATCAAGGCGTTTCGCACTCTCGGCGGCTTCAGCGAGCTTACTGTCGCCCGCGAGAGCGGCGTCACCATCAGCAGCCTGCGGGGCCACGCCGTCACGGGCGAAGGTAAGGATATCAAGTCCGGTAGAAAAATGGCGATCTATCTCGTGATGCTTGCGGAGAAAAAGGGCGGCTACTACCTCATGGTCGGCATGGTCCTCGCGGGCGAGGCAAACGTCTACCTGCCCGAGTTCAAGAAAATGGCCGCGAGCTTCAAACCGGTGGGCTGAGGCTGACCTGGGCCGGTTCCCCGGCCCCGGTCATGACGGAGTGTGTTTGAGCGGCGGCGGAACCTGCCAGGGGGCCTCAACTTCCCGCATACGGGTTAGCGCCCGCTTCCGCCCGAGGCCGAATTCACCACGCCGAAGCGCTTCGTTACGGTCTCGGCGAGTTGCTCGAACTGCGCCTTGTCGTCGCCGATGGCGAGCATGCGCTGGCAATCCGGCGCGCAATGCAGCGATTGCCGGTGCGTGCCCTTGTAGAGCCTGACGAGCCGCCCGCCGCCTTCGCCGACGCCGAGACGCGTGGCAAGGATCTCGCGCCCCATGGCGTCCAGAGCGATGAGGTTCGTGGTGCCGAAAGATTTGCCGGTCACAACGAGGATGCGCGCGCTCTGCGCGGTGACATCGGCGATGGCCGGATTGCCGACGATGATTTCCGCGGCGTCGGCGTCGAGCCGGATGAGGCGCGCCTCGTCGATGGCGACATCCACGGCGCGGGGCGCCCCGGCCCATGCGGCGGTTGCTGTTGCGGTTGCGGCGAGTGCGATGAATGCGATGCTTGAGCGGCGTGCGGACATGGCGCCCCCTTTTTTGATTTCATGAGAACCGGACGCATTGCAAGCGCCCTGCGCCACATCCGCGAAGGGGAAGGGTATCCGGACCACGCCGGACAAGCCGCGGGGTTCGGCGGCCTCATACGGGGGCACGGTACCCGCCTTCGCGGATGTGACAGGGAAAGGGGCGCTTGATACGCGGTGCTGGCGGCGACGCATGACGAGTGCCGTTGCAGGGGCCATTGGGCGCCCGTCACGGTAAACGCGGCCTTAACGCCGCCATCCGCAGGATTACGGAGCGGGCGCCTTTTTCAGCCCGCCCATGGCGCAGACCATCCGCCATTCCGCCGCCGTCACCGGCTGTACCGACAGACGCGACTGTTTGACGAGCGCCATCTCGCCGAGGCGCGGCTCGGCCTTGATCTGCGCGAGCGTGACCGGGTTGGGCAGCGGCGTCACCGCCGCCACATCGACGCACGACCAGGCGCCGGTCGTATCCTTCGGGTCGGGATGCGCCGCCGCGCTCACCCTGACGATGCCCACGACGCGCTTCTCAGTCACCGAGTGGTAGAAAAAGCCCAACTCGCCCGACTTCATCGCCAGCATGTTGTTGCGCGCCGCGTAGTTGCGCACGCCGTCCCACGGTTCGCCCGCGGCCCCGCGCTTCACCTGATCGTCCCAACTCCAGGCGCCGGGTTCGGATTTGAACAGCCAGTAAGCCATCGCTCCTCAAAGATTCTTGTCTCGCGCCGCCACGCGTACGCTTCCCCGCTGCGGCCTTTGATGCTACATCTACAATCAATAATGGCATCTGCGCACAAATTGCAGAGCCACGGGATGGGACGCCAGTATGACGAGAGTGGATCCGACGAGGGGCGGCGCGCCCTCGGCGGCGATGACCGACCCGTTCGGCCGCCGCGTAACCTACCTGCGCGTTTCGGTCACGGACCGCTGCGATTTCCGCTGCGTCTATTGCATGGCGGAGGATATGCAGTTCCTGCCGCGCAAGGATCTCCTCACCCTCGAAGAACTCGACCGGCTGTGTACCGTCTTCGTCGAGAAGGGGGTGCGCAAGCTGCGCCTGACCGGCGGCGAGCCGCTTGTGCGCAAGAACATCATGTGGCTCATCCGGCGCCTTTCGCGCCATCTCGGCAGCGCGCTGGAGGAGCTGACGTTGACCACCAATGCCAGCCAGATGCCACGCTTCGCTGTGGAGCTGGCTGATTGCGGCGTGCGGCGTGTCAATATCTCGCTCGACACGCTGCGGCAGGAGCGCTTCAAGGCGGTAACGCGCTGGGGCGATTTCGCCCAGGTGATGGCTGGGATCGACGCGGCGCAGGCCGCCGGTCTGGCGGTGAAGATCAACGCCGTGGCGATGAAGGATTTCAACGAGGACGAACTCGGCGATATGCTCGTCTGGGCGCATGGCCGCGGCATGGACCTGACGTTCATCGAGACCATGCCGATGGGGGATGTCGGCGGCGACCGCACGGCGCAATATCTGCCGCTGTCCGTCGTGCGGGAGCGGTTGGCGGAGCGCTTCACGTTGGAAGACATCGCCCACCGCACCGGCGGCCCGGCGCGCTATGCGCGTGTCGCCGAAACCGGCGGGCGGCTCGGCTTCATCACGCCTCTGACGCACAATTTCTGCGAGAGCTGCAACCGCGTGCGCGCCACCTGCACGGGCACGCTCTACATGTGCCTCGGCCAGGACGACGCCGCCGACCTGCGCGAACCTTTGCGCCGGAGCGAGGGCAACGAACTTCTGGCCGCCGCCATCGACGCCGCCATCGCGCGCAAACCGAAGGGCCACGACTTCGTCATCGGCCGCGGCCATACCCGCCCCGCCGTCGCCCGCCACATGAGCGTGACCGGCGGGTAGCCGCCGCCATACTCTTTCCCTCAGCGTCCGCTAGCTTTATCCTGTGCGGTGAGGGGGTGTTTTGATCGACTGGATCATCAGGCTAAGACCCTGTTGAAAGTCCTGGCACTATTGGCGGTGCTGGGATTCCTTTACATCGATCCGGGTTTGGCCATTTCCTCTGTCTTCGCCCTGCTTTTCCTCCTTGTTCCGCTCGGCATCCTTCTCCCCTTTGTGTTTCCAATCGCGTTCCTTGCCGGGGCATTCTTCGGGAGAGATATGAGCCCGCCAGACCGTATCATAGTGTCGCTTTTGGGCTTCATCGGCGCTTCCAGCTTCTTCCTGCCAATCTATGTCCACTACCTCGACAATCTCGGGTACCTCCATAATGTCGAGTTGGCGCCAAGGGGCATGGAGTCTTTTGCCATCGACGGGGAGGGATATATTTATGTTTCGTCGTCTACATTCCGGCGAATACAAAAATATGACCCGTCGGGTAGATTTCAGCTGTCCTGGCGAATTTCGACCGGCGGCCGCGACAACCATCCCTTCAGCGTCCATGCGAATAGTCTGGGACAGATCGAGGTCCGGAGTAAGGGGGGGGCGGACCACGTCTTTGACCGGTACGGCCGGGAGATCCAGGAGAAGACGACCGGCGCCTACCAGCAGGTGATCGTGCTGACAAGCGAGGATGAGGGCGGCACGAAGGTTTACGCAGCCCATAACGTCGACTACATGCCCGAAATCGTATTGACGCGCCTGGACCAGGATGGTCTCGTCCGCTCCGTGTCGTCTGTCGTAACGTCGCCCTGGTATTTCGCGTACATACCAGGGATAATACTCGGATGGTGCATAATGGTGATCGGGGGGGTGTGGGCAGCGGCAACGAGACAAAGACGCGAATCGTATTTCGCGCCCCGATGATCTTCAGGGAGCCACGACTTCGTCATCGGCCGCGGCCACATCCGGCCCGCCGTTGCCCGCCATATAAACGTGACCGGCGGGTAGCCGCCGCCCCCCAGCCGCGCTTACCCGATTGCAGGCTTTGTCAGTTGCGCAAATCACGCTATGCGTTCACTCGCATTATTCGAGTCTTTTGCAGCAGTGGACGCTTAGCCGCCCATGTGGGTAAGATGGCGCAATGATTGACATGATGTTGGCCGGGGATTTTCCGGCCGTCTCCTTTGAAGACTGGGAGAAGGCCGCTCTCAAGGCGCTGAAGGGTGAGCCGCTTACCGCGCTCGAAGCCAGGCTTTATGAGGGCTTTGATACGCGCCCGCTCTATACGCGCCGCGATGGCGCGGAAGCGGCGGCGCGCTCGGGCAGGGCGGGAGCTGCGCCTTTCATTCGCGGCGCGGCGCCGGCAGCGGCTTCGGGGGCCTGGAGCGTCATCCAGTTTCTCGACCATCTCGACGTCGGGGAAGCCAACCGCCAGCTCAAGGAAGACGTGGCCAACGGCGCGAGCGCGGTGTGGCTGCAACTCGGCGGCAACATTCCCTATGGCGGCGCCTATCTCGGCGCGCGGACGCTCGACGGCCTGGATCGGGTGTTCGACGGCGTAGAGCTGGAGAACCTCGCGGTGCACATTTCCGGCGGCTCGGACAGCGTGGCGGGGGCGGCGCTGATGACCGCGCTATGGGAGAAAAGCGGCATCGCGCATAACAAAGTGCAAGGCTCGGCGGGCTTCGATCCCCTCAGCATGATCGCCGCCAGCGGCTTCATTCCCGCCGAGCGGGGGCGCGCGCTGACCGACGCCCTTGACGCGGCGAGCTATCTCCGGAGCTGCGGTTATTCCCTCAGGCCGTTTCTGGCCTCGGGGCGGGTCTGGCATCAGGCTGGCGGTTCGGGCCGCGAGGAACTGGCCTACACGCTGGCAGCCGCCGTCGCCTACTGGCGCGCCATGACCGAAGCGCACTGGCCCGTGGACGATGCCGCAGGCGCCATTCAGTTCGTGCTGACGGCGGACGCCGACCTGTTCAGCACTATCGCCAAATTCCGCGCCATGCGGGCGCTCTGGGCGCGGGCCACGGAGGCGGCGGGCGTCGTTCCGCAGGCGGCGCCGGTCATCGCCGAAATGTCGTTCCGCATCATCACCGAGCGCGATCCGCATGTGAACCTTCTGCGCGGCGTCGCTGCTGCGTTCGGAGCGGCGGTCGGCGGCGCGGAGGCGATCCTGGTCATCTCCTTCAACACGCGCCATGGCACACCGGACGCCTTCTCGCGCCGTCTCGCCCGCAATACGCAGTTGATCCTGCAGGAGGAAACCCATCTGGGGCGCGTCACCGACGCCGCTGGCGGTTCGTGGTATGTCGAGAGCCTCACGCACCAGCTCGCCGAGGCCGCCTGGGAAGAGTTTCGCCGGGTCGAAGCCGCGGGCGGCCTGATGGCGGCGCTGGAGACGGGCTATATTGCGCGCAGCATCGCCGATGTCGCCATGCGCCGCGAGGACAGTCTCAGCCGCAACCGCGACAAGATCACGGGTGTCACCACCTTCCCGAATCTGGACGAGGAGCCAGTCTTCTCGCGTCCCGAGGATCTGGAAATCGACCTCGGCGCGCTCGACAGCGAGGGCGTCGTGCCGGCGCTCCCTCTCGCAGGCAGCGGCGAGCGTTTCGCGGCCATGGTCGCCGCGGCGGCTGACGGCGCCACGCTCAAGGGCCTAGAACGCGCGTGCGAGACGCTTCTCGAACGCTATGATTTCCTGCCCGCTACGTCGATGCGCGCCGCCGAGCCTTACGAAGCGCTGCGCGCCGACTCCGACCGCGCGCTGGCGCGGGTGCGGGCGCGGCCGCCGGTGTTCCTCGCCAACCTCGGCACGCTCGCGGACTACAACGCGAAGGCGAGCTGGGCGCAGAACTTCTTCGCCGCGGGCGGCCTCGAAGTGTTCGACGAGGGAGGCTACACCGCCGCCGACTCCGTGGTGCGCGGCTTCCAGCGTTCTCCGGCGCCGGTCGCCTGTATCTGCGCGTCGCCCGCCATGCTCGCGGCTCTGCCCGGCGTGCCTGGCGCCCTCAGACGCGCGGGCGCGGTGGCCGTCTATCTCGTCGCTGCGCCGGAGGCGGTGAAAGAGCTGCCCGATGATGACAAGCGTGCCGTGGACCGCATCATCTACGAAGGATGTAACATGCTAAAAATATTAGAAGAATTGCACGACGTGATGCGGGTGAGGGAACTTGGCGGGCCGGAGTCGGAGGATTTCGACGAGGACGATGAGCCGGACGTCGGCATGCCGTAGAGTTCCGGCCGTGACGCCTTTTTGTTTAAGTTTGACTGAATGACGAACGCAAAACCGGGCCAGACGTGACATGAGCCGCTTGCCGAATTTCGCCGGTATCGAATGGAAGCTCGCTGAAGGCGCGCCCGCATTTGCGCAGCCTGCCGATGCGTGGGTGACGCCGGAGGGTATCCCGCTCGCCCCCGTCTACGGTCCGGAAGACATCGCAGCGCTCGATTTTCTCGACGGAATGCCGGGCATCCCGCCTTATCTGCGCGGACCGTATCCGACGATGTATGTCCAACAGCCCTGGACCATCCGCCAATATGCGGGCTTCTCCACAGCGGAAGAATCAAACGCCTTCTACCGCCGCAACCTCGCCAGCGGCCAGAAGGGCCTGTCCATCGCCTTCGATCTCGCCACGCATCGCGGCTATGACAGCGACCATCCGCGCGTCAAGGGCGACGTCGGCATGGCGGGCGTGGCCATCGACTCCATCTACGACATGCGCACGCTGTTCGAGGGCATTCCGCTGTCCGAAATGACCGTGTCGATGACGATGAACGGCGCCGTACTGCCGGTGCTCGCGCTATATATCGTCGCCGCCGAAGAACAGGGAGTGGCGCCGAAGGACCTCGCCGGAACCATCCAGAACGATATTCTCAAAGAGTTCATGGTCCGCAATACCTATATCTATCCGCCCGCGCCGTCGATGCGGATCATATCCGACATTTTTGCTTACAGTTCGGCGCACATGCCGAAGTTCAACTCCATTTCGATTTCCGGCTACCACATGCAGGAAGCCGGGGCGACGGCCGATCTGGAGCTGGCCTACACGCTCGCCGACGGCATCGAATATGTCCGCGCGGGACAAAAGGCGGGCCTCGACATCGACGCCTTCGCGCCGCGCCTGTCGTTCTTCTGGGCCGTCGGCATGAACTTCTTCATGGAAGTGGCCAAGATGCGCGCCGCGCGCCTCCTCTGGGCGAAGATCATGAAGGAGCTGGGGGCCAAGAACCCGCGGTCCATGTCCCTGCGCACGCATTGCCAGACCTCAGGCTGGAGCCTCACCGCCCAGGACGTCTACAACAACGTCGTGCGCACCTGCGTCGAGGCGCTGGCGGCGACCCATGGCGGCACGCAGTCGCTGCACACCAACGCGCTCGACGAAGCGCTGGCGCTGCCGACCGATTTCTCCGCGCGCATCGCCCGCAACACGCAGCTCTTCATCCAGCACGAGACCGGCACCTGCCGCGTCATCGACCCGTGGGGCGGCAGCTATTATGTCGAGTGCCTCACCCACGAACTGGCGCGCAAGGCGTGGACGCATATCGAGGAGGTGGAGGGGCTCGGCGGCATGGCGAAGGCCATCGACGGCGGTCTGCCGAAGATGCGCATCGAGGAGGCCGCCGCGCGCACCCAGGCGCGCATCGATTCCGGCGCGCAGACCATCGTCGGCGTCAACAAGTACAAGCCGGCGGAAGACAAGGCCGTTGACGTGCTGGTGGTGGACAACTCCGCCGTGCGCGCCAAGCAGATCGAAAAGCTGATGCGCCTGCGCGCCGAGCGCAACGAGGTGGCGACCCAGGCCGCGCTCGAAGCCCTTACCGAGGCGGCTGGGAGCGGCGGCAATCTCCTGGAGCTTTCGATCAACGCCGCGCGCGCCAAGGCCACGGTCGGCGAAATCTCGGTGGCCATGGAGAAGGTGTTCGGCCGCCACCGCATCGACACGCGCGCCGTGTCGGGCGTCTACCGTCAGGAGATCGGGCAGATGAACGAGGATGTGAAGCGGGTGCTCGCCATGACCGACGCCTTCGAGGCCAATGACGGCCGCCGTCCGCGCATCCTCGTCGCCAAGATCGGCCAGGACGGCCATGACCGCGGCCAGAAGGTCATCGCCTCGGCTTTCGCGGACCTCGGCTTCGACGTCGATATCGGCGCGCTGTTTTCCACCCCCGCGGAGGCCGCGCGGCAGGCGATCGAAAACGACGTGCACATCGTCGGCGTGTCGTCGCTGGCCGCCGGGCATCTGACGCTGGTGCCGGAGCTGAAAGCCGAGCTGGAACGCCAGGGACGGCCGGACATCATGATCGCCGTGGGCGGCGTAATCCCGCCGCAGGACTATGAAGCGCTGTACAAAGCCGGAGCCAAGGCTATATTCGGTCCGGGTACGGTGATTGCCGACGCGGCCACGGACATCCTCGACAAGCTCAATGCGCAGCTCGGCTACACGCCGCGCGAAGCGGCGGAGTAGCACGCGGCGGCCGTGCCCCACAGTTTTCGCGGATATTGGGAGCACGGGTTGATGTCTGCCGAGAGTGACCTCGCTACGCAGTTCTTTCCTGGGGACATGCAGGAGCGGGACAAGACAGCCGCAAAACGGCTCAAGGATGCCGTGCTGTCCCTGCCATTCTTCACACTCATCGCAAGTTGCGCGCTTATATACACGTTCGACGAATGGCGGCCGTTCTATCTTGTCGCCGTCGTCGTGGTGACGCTGCTGCTGACGGTGACGCCTCTTGCCCGCTATGCCTCCATTGCTTCACGCTGCATTCTGCCGCTTGTCCTTGGCCGCGTCTGCGTCGAGATGTATGTGCTGGTGCAGACCCTGCCGCTTCTGTCCGGTCTGACCAAATATCTCGTTCTCGATAATTTCTACAAAGAACCCTTCTACACATCGGTTTCAACGCTTTATGCGATTATCACCGCGTTGGCGCTGGTAAAATCCATCGAGGATTTCGGTGCCATCAAAAACAATGTAGCCAGCGAGGCGCAGAAAATTCAGACGATTCTGGATTTGACCAGCTATTTCGGCCCGGGGAACAATGAAAAAACGAAGAGCGCGATCAGAGACCTTAAAGTTCACCTTCGCGCTTACGCCCGCAACGTTGCGCGTCATCGGGACAAGACCGCCAACGCGGTCAATGTCGGTCTCCTCGCCAAATGCCAGCAGGCGATAGCGGACATCGACACGGCCGACGAGAACGACCAATACGCCCTGCGGAAACTGATCGAGGAGCGCTCCTCCCTGGCGGAGCAGCGTTTGAGGCGGATCAATTCCATCGGCGACACCACGCCGCGATATCTCCTCGTTGCTCTGTGGCTGGTGGCGATCGCGCTTATCCTGCCGTTTTTCACGGTCCCGCTGATCGATCCGGCAGACGCCGCGCATCTCGCCGTCAATCCGACGCGCTATACGCAATACTATATGATCTTCCTGATGGGATCGCTGAACAGCTACCTTCTCCTTATGCTGTACGATATCAATGAGCCGTTCGACGGTTTCTGGGTCGTGGATCTGCAGGCCTTCGAGGAGCTGGGCAAGACTCCGCTTGCACGGGAGTACGCCAGCCCACAAACTGCGCTCTCTTGAGCGCAGGCGGAGTTCGCAAGCGTGGTGTTCATGGTTTTGCGAAAATACTATGCGAAATTAGAAGCATCCACGCAGGCATTTGTTAGGCAACCAACGAAAGGCCGCTCAGGCGAATGGCCGCGTACGAGGGATCCCGGCAGACAGCATGTTCGACTTCACTGCACACGAAGACCGCGACGCCGTTCTGGCGGAGTTGCATTTGCGGCCTTTTCAGGCTTTCACGACGCCCCAGCGGTTCCATCACTTCGCCTTCGTCATCACCTCTGGCGGCGCGCCGGGTGAGCAGGAGGCCTTCTCCACGCTTTGCAGCGAACTGGGCGTTGCGGCGCCCGCCCCGCATGCGCGCTTCCACGTCGTCGATACTGGGGAATGGACCCTGCGCTGGGAACTGCACGCCGAGTTCGCCTCCTACACCTGGAACACGGGTGCCGGCAGCGAAGTGCCTTTCTCGCGCGATTCCGGCGATCTCCCTGCCGCCTTCCGCGCCTATCGGCCCGCCGGGCGCCTGCTCGTCGCGGTCGATCTCGCGCTGGTGGCGCATTTTCAGGTGCCGGAAGATATCGAGGCGCCGTTCGACCGCTCCAGTCTGACGGCGATTGCTGCGGCCGAAGACAGCGCCATCGTGGCTTCGGACTTCCGCTCCGGCGACGGCGGCGTGATGCGCATTCTCATCGAGGATCTCACGCTCACGCCGAC